>JBDRGF010000138.1:0-13936 GCA_043818055.1 Pseudomonadota bacterium
TCGATCACCTACAA
This sequence comes from Pseudomonadota bacterium, assembly GCA_043818055.1. Lineage (GTDB taxonomy): Bacteria > UBA10199 > UBA10199 > 2-02-FULL-44-16 > JBDRGF01 > JBDRGF01. The sequence goes on from JBDRGF010000138.1 coordinate 15, forward strand.
AACCATTTACGGCGGATGCAGTCGCGTGACGCTGCTCGATTTTGATCTGCTCGATTCTCCTGAGATGAAGGAGCTCTTGAAGCTTCGAGAAACGTTCAGGGATTTTGGAGCACCGCCATATACGATTCTCTTCGATGGAGAAGAGACCCAAATCAACGATCTTCAGGAACTCAAGGCCCAGATCCTCGCCGTCGGTCGCAAGGGGCATTACATACAGCGCTACAAAGGTTTAGGCGAGATGAATCCAAGTCAGCTCTGGGAGACAACTCTCAATCCGGAAAAACGTTCCCTTTTGCAAGTCAGGGTCGAAGATGCAGTCGAGGCCGACACCATCTTCTCCGTCCTCATGGGAGACCAGGTCGAGCCAAGACGCGAATTCATCGAACAGAACGCGTTGTATGTGAGAAATCTGGATGTATAAAAGCAGTATGTAGTATGTGGCATGTAGCATGTAGGCAAAAATCAACAAACCTGGTTCTTCCTCCTCAGGAGGAAAGTTATCCTCAATGACTTTTTTCAATTCTGCCCTTCACCCTTGACGGGGGAAGGTGCCCTTGCCATGTCGAATGACGTGGCGCAGGGCGGATGGGGGTGATGTTTTTATATGATCATTGACCAATCCGAATCGAATAAAAAATCACGCAACTTACGTTCAATTTAGTCGATAAATATTATAGAGGATGCGCATGAAAAAAATCATAATACTGGCAGGTCTTGTAGTAGCTATGTTTTGCCCTAAGCCATCTGCGGCTGACTTTGTAGTATGGGATTTGCAATCGATATTAAGCGACAAATCAGTTGTTTCGATTGCTACGGGAAAACTTGGAGAACCTGTGCTGATGGGGAATTGGGGGGAGATATCAGATTCAAATCAGGATGTGACATTATCGGTAGCGTTTATCGATGACTGGAAGAATATAAGCCTTGATCTTCGTGACCTTGTCGATAAATTCAGCGATGAACATATCCCGGAGCCTCTTTATGGAATAGTCAGCTCTTTTCCGATTTCGGCAGTAGCAGCTGATGAGAATCGTTTTTATGCAGGGACTTCCGGCGCCTTGCTCTATTCGAACGATGCGGGACAGACGTGGCATTTTCTCGATCTTACGCCTGATATCTCTACAAAATCCAATCAGCAGGGAACTCACACAACCTGCAAAAGATTAAAACAAAGAGGAATTGAATCCGATAAAGCTTTTCAGATGATTAGTCTCAATCGGATCTGTGACCTCGTCATTCTTGGGACCGGACGCGTCTTGATGGCATTCGACAATGGGCTCGTTTACAACGATCATATCGACAAACATATAGCGGATCGAACTGATCCGAGATTTCAGTGGAATGGTGTCCCATCCAATGTTGCAAACGAGCTTTTTGGCCGTGTGGTCAACGATCTTGCAGTGAATAAGAAGACGATTTTTGCAGCGACCGATCAGGGCGTTTGGGAAAGCCTCGATGATGGCACTACGTGGAGAATCATAGGCCTCGATAGTGAAAATGTTTATACGCTGAATATTGCTCCGGACGGCACGCTCTTTGCCGGAAGTGAAAGAGGCCTTTATTTTTATCGTGATGGGCAGTGGAAATTTTTAAAAGCGATCAAAAACATTAATGCTATCGCGGTAAATGGCTCGACGCTTTTTGTAGGTACGGATCAAGGTTTGCTCATCAGTTACGATTCAGGAACTAATTTTGATTTAATGACGAATGTGCCTGCCGTATATGTGATCGAATTCGTGGAAGATGGTTACTATCTTGGAACCAGCAAGGGATTTTGGTTTTTGAAGAAAAGAACTAAGGCGTTGTAGTAGAATATAACTCTGCGTTTAAATTTTCACTACATGCTGTTAATCCTGAATGGAAATGATTCAATCGAGCAACGATTCAAATAATCCCTTCTGAAGTGTCTTATAAAAAAGCTCGTTGTTTGAATAACCAGTCATAGTAGAATATTTTTGGTTTTTTTGCTTCCGGCCGGAAATAATTAATGGAAGTGCAGAAAATATAATGAATGTCGGAAACAGAAGTCGTTCAATCCATTTAGAATAAAGATGCAGTGGTGTTCTGTGCAGTTTCCACCGCAAGTCAAAGTGTGAACCTACCGCTTCTATAATATTTACTCTTCCCATTAAAATGCCAATTAGATGTATTAAATGAACGGCATCTTTTCTCACCTCTTTTGTGATATCAACATCATCTTCAATCTTTTTCAAATATTCATTAAGATCTCTTAATTTATTATTACACCATGTGATTGCATCGGGGTGAGAATTTTTAAAGCTATCCATTCTCCAGGATCGGTGTTGTAGGATTTTTCTTAGGATATCCTTATTAATACCATCGATAAGCCTCTTGTAGTGTAAGGCATGAAGGGTCTCATGGATAATGGCATGCATCTGAGCTTTTTGAGAATAGCATATAGTATTGTGTTTGAATGAATAGAATGCGTAATTTCCTCTTTTAAAAACACTCATTCCACCTGGAAGATTGTCAATTACCTTCAAATCCTCAAGCTCTTCAACAAGATTAAATGCGTTGGGTTCATGGTAGCCTAAAAAGTGAAGGAGGTCAGGTTCACTTTTAAGAAGCATTTCCATTTTATTTAATGCCTGCATAAAGTGGGGATCGGATTCTATCTTCTCTCTTAGCGGCTTTGCATCTTGCAGATGTTCAGTTAAAAAATCATCTGATGGACTTTCTATCTCACTTGAAAACGCTCTTCTGTTGAGATAGAAGCTGCCGCCAAATAATGTGATAGCACCAGCCATCAGGCCTAGTCCCGCATCGATTAACGGAGATGATGTCGGAGCTAGAGCGAATGTTTGGTAAGCAGATGTAATGGCTGTACTTGTAATAAAAGAAGCAAATGATAATTCCCTGTTTTCCGGGTTCTTATCAAGTAAAGCACCCAGACACAAAATAGGTGAAAACCACTATGCCTTTGCAATTCCCACTATTCCTAATGATGTTGTTACTCCAACTTGTATTTTGTGTTTTATGGAAGCCTTAAATAATTGAAAGGAACTAATGGAAGGTGAATAAACAGCAGCCTCCTTTGTAGAGGCTGAATCATTTGTAGCAATCGCTGGAAAACCGCATGCAGGGCGATATTTTAGTAAGTTCATTCTTATACTCATAAAATTGATTTCCTATACCACTATTATCGGCATATCAGGTAATTTTGTTGCGCCGCGGGGCATATTTTTTAACCATGGAAAAATATCTCTCATCGTGGTATTGTACGACAATAACAAAGGAGGGGGATATGACGCTTTTTTACGGGATCATCTCATTGGTAGTCGCGACTGCATTTCTGGTCTGGGTGAATGAGAGAATTCCATCCGGGATTCAGAAGTTCGCGAAGGTGGTTGGCTGGGTAGCCGTGGTTTTGAGTGCAGCTATGCTTTTGCACAAGGCCTATTTTTTCTCAACTTCGTGTATGAAAGGGGATTGTGGGTATGGCAAGGGAATGCACAAGATGATGATGAAAGGCGATGGCATGATGGGCGGCATGGGCATGGGCAGGATGCCACCACCACCACCTCCTCCATCTCCAGCAGGAAATTAATCGGTTTTTTATACAACTCCGACCTACGAGGTCGGAGTTGTTGTTTTGACAGTAGCCTCACAATCAACTATAGCACCCCTCATGGGAGATTTTGATTACAAGGGATATCGCGATTCAGCGCTAGCGAAATTAAAGGAGTTTGATGCGAAGGTCTGGGATCGTGTAGAGATTGCGACCTGCAAGGGCCCTTTTACAGGGCTTGTTCTCCCCCGCTCTGAGACTGAGGATGCGTTTCATATCGTCATCAAGATGCCGAGTGGCTATAACACAGGCATCCACGTCGATTCGATAACTAATATAAAAAGGATAGGGCGCAAAGAGGGACATTACGAGATCCCCCAGAAGGAATTTCCCGTCGATAAAAGTAAACCGAATGTCACGCTCTTGGGAACAGGCGGGACGATCGCCTCGCGCCTCGATTACACGACAGGCGCGGTGATACCGGCCTTTTCCCCCGGAGAGCTCTACGGCGCTGTTCCCGAGCTCGCCGACATATGTAACCTCAATACGAAAAAGCTTTTCGGCGTCTTCTCGGAAAACATGGGACCAACGCAGTGGAAAAAGCTGGCAGAGGAGATAGGCAACGAGATTGAATCGGGCGCCGATGGAATCGTGATTGGGCACGGCACCGATACTATGCATCATTCATCCGCTATCCTATCATTCATGGTGCAGGACTCACCAGTTCCGATCGTTTTCGTCGGCTCGCAGCGCTCATCCGACCGTCCATCATCGGACGCCGCCAGAAATCTTTTGCACGCGACATACACCGCAGCCCATTCGGACATCGCCGAGGTTATGGTCTGCATGTTCGGGCCAACCTCCGATGATTACGGCCTGCTTCACATGGGCACGCGCGTAAGAAAGATGCATTCGAGCTATCGCTCCACATTTCGCACAATAGGAGAGACCCCGCTGGCGATGGTCTGGAGTGATCGCATAGTTCCGATAAGGGAGGGATACAAAAAGCGCGACAGGGAAAGAAAGGTGAAGATCGATACGGCGTTTGAGGAGAGGGTGACGCTTTTATATTACTATCCGAACATGCAGCCGGACATCGTCGATTCGCTTGTTGATAATGGATATAAAGGCATCGTTATCGCAGGCACCGGCCTTGGCCATGTCAACTCTGCCCTTAATCCAGCGCTAAGAAGGGCTATCGACAATGGCGTCGCTGTAGTGATGACGGTGCAGACGCTATGGGGATACGTCCAGATGTATGTCTATGACACCGGCCGATATCTTCTCGACCTCGGCGTAATACCGTGCGAAAACATGCTACCAGAGACCGCCTACGCTAAACTCGCATGGGTGCTCGGTCACACGAACGATCTCGAAAAGGTGAAGAAGATGATGTTGACTCCGATATCATTTGAAATTACAGAACGCGAACCACACAACGGCTATCTCGTCTATCAGGGTGGGATTCCTGAGGTCGAGCAGTTTTTGGCAACGTATAAGAAATAACCATTTATAATGATACAACGGGAGGAGACAATATGTTAAATGGTATATCCGCGAACACCGCATGGCAACATCTCAAGCCATATTCGATACAGATGAGAGATGGAACTCCCTTTCTTTGCGTTCCTCCAGGGATGCACCCAAAACTTGGTAACTTGCCATACCTTGGTCTTTCCCTCTCTGGTGATGATAGGGGGCAGTTTGTCATGACGAATCTATCCGATCGCCTTGCTTTTTTGAGAGGAGGGGATGATCGAACAGTTGAGGTCAGGCCTTTTTACAGAAACGTATATAATAGTGAAGGGACAAGGCTTGAAACATGCAAATGGAATCAGATCGAACCGGGAACTGTGCTGACTTGTGGAGCTGTCAAATTTGGCGTGGATTTCGATCCTCGGGAAAATTGGGGAGATTCGTCAAGGCATGTTGATATCGGTTTGAAGTGGAATGATAAGAAGCTCCCCTTTTCATTAAATATAGGTTCAAGGGCGATTCTCGGAAGTGCTTCTGAGTGTTGTGAGAAGAATGATCAGGCCGTAGTTCTCAGTGGAGAGGAAATTTTGCCCAATCATGCATCGCTAGAATTTTCGCTTGATGGCACTTTGCAGATCAAATCTCTCACCAAAGGGGCAGCGATTCTCTTAGATGGAAGCGCGATAAACGACATCCCAGTTCCAGTCGATCTTGCTAGAGGGGCTTCGTTGTTGTTCGGAAAAGAGGCGATGAGGATATATAGTATCGATAGACACTCATTTACAGAGAATGTTTTAAATGGGTCACTTGAATCGGAAGTCTGGCTGGAAGTTGGGAGGGGTTCGAGATCGAATATGTTCAGATTTTCGCTGCCAGGGGAAGATGATCAACAATCGATTATCATCGGACGTAAGCTTAAAGAAAATGAGTCAAATCCGGGCGTATATGAAACCTCTGATGACACAGTTTCAAGAGTTCATGGCTGGTTCTTTGTCAGGGGAGGCAAACTTTGGTATGAGGATCTCGCTTCGCTTAATGGAGCCCAAATGAACGGAAGAGAGGTTATCAGATCACAATTATCGCCAGGAGATACGTTGCGCCTCGGCGAATCTATAATTGTTAAAGTACAGTCCCAACCGAACGCGAATTTAAGATTCCCCAGCGGTGAAAGTCATGAACTGAGAAGAGTTACAAGCACATCTGCCGCAATCGCAATCCACGGATTTCTGGCTGCGTTACGAAGTGAAGAAAGGAAAAATTACGGCACATATACAGGGCTGCACCCGTTCAAAAAGGGTGAGCAATAGCTAGAGATAACTTTTTTCCAATAACAACGATAATGAGTATACAACAGGAGGAGCTATGACAAAAGCTATTATATCGGTCAATCCAAATTGGAGACATATCAATCCACATTCGATATCGACAAGAGATGGTATTCCATTTGTGGAGATATCGAGGGAAATTCATCCAATGCTCGGCAATATGAATTTCTTAGGATATACCATGGGAGATGCAGATCGCGCTGCCTTTGTCACAAGAGGTTTGAGTGATCGTGTTGCCTTCTTTAGAGGATCTGAAGATGGTAAAAACGTCCAAGTGTACTCCTTAAATAAACCTATTTTTAACTCTGATGGCAGATTCTTGACCTTGAAGGGTTGGGATGATGTTTCTCCCGGTGAGATTTTAGAAGTTGGTGGTATGAAGTTTGGTGTAGATTTTGATCCGCGAGAGAATTGGGATCCAAGAACGCATAAGCTCTTTTCAGAAGAGGCCATACTTGACTCACAAAAAATTCCATTGAGATTGGATGAAAGAGCGCTTTACATGAAGATCGATCAAACGGTCAGAATCGGTGATTCAACAGGAGTTAAAACTCTCTATAGACATCTTATTTTTGACCAGTCACATAGCGAGAATGCCTTTCTTTTGGCCAGATACAGCGGGGATGTTGCGCAATTTGGAGGTTTTTATACCATCCCTAATGGAAGTGTCTCACGTGTGCATGCGATGATACTTTTCGGCGCCGCTGGCGTCTTTGTTCAGGATCTCTTTTCGCTCTCAGGCACCAGTGTGAATGAGGAATTGATATATGAGGCGCAGGTTTTTGAAGATGATACGATCTCCATGCCTTCGGTCAGAATCTCATTTACACATGATCTTCCAAAGGGCGAGGTTGTTAAATACCCGACAATGGATTTAGCCAGCCTTCGCGTCCATCTCGATACAATCCGGGTTCCAAAAAATCTACCATACTAATTATTATGACAGACCTCCTTGTCAGAGCTTCTAAAATGAGTTAAAGTCTCCTTCAGTTTTATAACAAAAAAAGGGGGGTATTATGAGATTGAGTGTAAAGGGTTTGGGATTGACGTTGGGTATTCTCTGGGCGTTTATCGTCCTCTTCATCTGTCTGATGACCAAGTTCGGCTACTATGCAAATGTCTATAATCTTCTGAATGAGTTCTATCTAGGCCTCATCACATTGACACCGGTTGGCATGTTGATCAGCGTCGTGATCGGCTTTGTCGATGCCTTCATCTTCGGAATAATTCTCGCCTGGGTATACAACAGATTTGTAAGCTGAAATACGTGAAGCGCAGTTCGCAAGATATATACAATATTTTTTTTACGCTTCACGCTTCACTGGCGGACGTTTCACGTATTTATCATGATGAGAATCATTTTATATATTCTTATCGTGTCATTTATCTCTCTTATTGTAATGGCAGGAGGTCAGATGAAGCTCACTTCAACTGTCTTTGACGACAAGGCCAAGGTTCCACAGGAATATGTCATGGCGGCCGCCGGTGGGAGTAATATCTCTATTCCACTAGCGTGGGAGCATGCGCCGGAGGGAGTGAAGTTCTTTGCGATTTCAATCGTGGACCATCACCCGATGGCGTCAAGGTGGGTGCACTGGCTGGTCATAGATATTCCAGCAAATGTCACCTCGCTCGCCAGAGGCGCATCACAGAAAAATATGCCAAAAGGTTCACTGGAGTTGAAAAACTCATTTGGATCGGCAGGCTACGGCGGCCCGCAGCCTCCAAAGGGCAGAGGCGATCACGCCTACGTTATCACTATATATGCGCTCAATGCTGATTCCCTCTCGCTTGGCGACTCTGTAACTGAGGCTCAGTTTCTAAAAGCAATAGAAGGTAAAGTGTTGGGATCGGCACATATTACGGGATACTATGGGAGATAAAGCAATATCCAATTAACAATAATCAATCTTCATTATAGAAATTGTTAATTGGGTATTGAGTATTGGAAATTATTTATTGTTAATTTTCCGATAGATACATTATCGCCCCCGCAGCTGCTGCATTGTACCATCTTTTTGAAGCGTTGTTGAAAGAGCATTGGAACGTGATCGCTTCCCCTTTTTTCATGGCGACCCCCTTTGGATCGATGAATGGATTGTTCTCAAGGTTTTTTATGCGATAATTTTCGTCGAGCTCTGCTTGTGCCCGCCAGAAGGGAATAGGATCGGTATCCTTTGAAATAGCCAGCGTTACGCCATAATCCTGCAAAATTCCGTTAGCCAGAATCAATCGCGACGCGTTCTCGATCCTGAAGGTCTTAGCCTTTTCAACTATTTCATCCTTTTCAATCTTGATAGGTTTATGTTCACACGGGTCGAGATCGACCATGACGGGTTTTAGATCCTTCATCTTAACAAATTCGTTCATCGGCTTTGTGATGAGTTTTAGCTCGAAGGTAACTCCCAAAAATCCCCCTTCGGTTTCATTTTGCAAAACAACCTCCACCTGCAGTGGATCAGAGGGGAGGAGGGGATAGGCATACCCTAAAGGAAATTCGATCTCGGTCAGCGCGGACGAAGCAATCATGATCGGATTTCCCTTCTTTGCCTCGCTGCACAGCGGATTTGATTCGTGCTGATTGTAGATGATAGCGCGATGAATGAGCTCTCCGGGGAGCTTTTTGCCTAAGCCATCAACGACAGCAGGTTTAAATCCGATCACCCACACAGGTTCTCCCACCTGAAATTTCATCGTGAGCGGTTTATCTAACATCTCTGTCGGATCGGTATTCGGCTTGAGGTCTATAGGACCTATATGGAATATGAATTCTTTTAAGTCTGTCCGGACTATTGTCTCCGAATCATCAGAGTTCGAAGGGGAATTGCTGTTATTGAAATCCGGGCTATTAAGGCCGCCACCGCTCCCTTCGCAGGATGAAAAAAGCAGGATCACAAGCAAAAATGATGTAAGTTTAAGTAATTTCATATCTTTTTATTCTCAATTTTCACCCCAAAACTCAATGTGCATCGCGGCATATTAAATGATGCAAGGTGTTACCCTATCTTCGGCTGTGAAATGGGAAAGTTGCTTGTGTGAGGTAGGTTTTTTAAAAAGGTAAAGATTGCTGTCGACCGGCTTGGGAGATGAATATCTGCCGTTTCCGTAATGTTAACCCCTCCCTTGCATTTGATTTCGTACAAGTTTAGAATAACGCTGATTGAGGACACATATTAAAACGGTCTGACCACATAAAGGGGGAAAGATGAGAAATATGACGAGCATCGTGCTGCGGCTGAAAAAGATGATAGATGCAAAGGAGAAATTTAAAATAGAGCTTGAAAAATGCATTACGGATGCAAACTGGACACCCCCCTATCGGGATACGGCCCTCTCCAATCTGGATGACTTCTATGAGTACCTGGATAAAATGCTGGTCACCACGCCTGTCGATTCCACATTCAGCGACCTGTTTCATGGACTCTACTTTATTGTCAGCCAGCGGGATAATAAATTTCAAAATGATCCTAACTTCGCCGAGTTTAAGAATTGGATGATCTTATACACACAGCAGTATGGCGCCTTCTTAAATAGCCCCCAGTCAGCCAACGACCTGCAGTCCTTTATAGACGACAAGGGCTTTGTGATTGAAAATTTCACGGTGCCGCCTGGCGGTTTTAACAATTTTAATACTTTTTTCTGCAGATACATCAGGCCCGGCAAGCGCCCCATAGGTACAAAAACTTTCCCCTACGAGAATGCCAGCACTGGTCTTGCCCCAAATCCAAAAGAGGACCGAAACGAGATCCACAAGAACATGGCCGATGACAATGTGATCACTGTGCCGGCAGACAGCGTATATAGGGGTTCGTGGAAGATAAGCGAAACAGACACGATCACCGTCTCCAAGGGCAACACCTATAATATAGACACGTTGTTACAGCACAGCAGATATGCGGACAGGTTCAAGAACGGTATATTTACTCACAGCTATCTGACGGTTTTGACTTACCACAGATACCATACGCCGGTCCGAGGTACCGTTTTAGAGACCAAGGTAATATCGGGGGATGTTTACGCGAGCGTTACCAGAGACGATCAGGGACACCTTGGGGCTTCCGACGGCACCGGCTATCAGTTCACGCAGGAGCGCGGCCTTCTGGTTATGGACTCGCCAGTGGGTCTGGTTGCCTGTTTGCCGATCGGCATGGATGTCATCTCGTCCTGTAATCTCAGCGTCGACGAAGGCGACTACTTGAATAAGGGTGATGAGTTTGGCAATTTCCTCTTCGGCGGTTCCGACATGATAATGCTGTTCGAGCGGGATGATATCGATATACAGCTGACAGAAATCGGCAAACTGCATAAATTGGGTCAGGTATTTGGCAAAGCTAAGTAGATAATATCTAGGGAATAAAACAAGCCCTACCTCTTGGTGGGGCTTTGTTTTGTAAACCCGTCACAACCCGTCAGAGCGAGCAAAGCGACTCTCTCAAAGCAGACAAAAAAATCTTGCTATACCCCTTGACTCTGGGTGAGCTGACACTATATATAGGCAACCTGAGAGGTTAGCACTCTTTGGGTCTGAGTGCTAATAGATTGAAAAATAATGTTTTTTAATAGTTAACCAAAGGAGGTAGAAGTATGAGTAACCTAAACTTTCGTCCGTTGCAGGACAGGGTGCTGGTAAAGAGGCTCGATGGAGAGGAAAAATCCGCAGGTGGTATCATCATTCCCGATGCTGCTAAGGAAAAACCGCAGCAGGGTGAGGTTGTAGCTGTCGGCAGCGGCAGAGTTACTGAGGATGGAAAGGTTCGTCCTCTGGATCTCAAACAAGGGGATAAGATCCTCTTCGGAAAATATTCCGGAACAGAGGTGAAATTCAGCGGTACAGAGTATTTGATCATGCGCGAGGATGATATCCTTGGCGTCGTAACAGCTTAAATAAAAGGAGGAAAAGTATGTCAGCAAAACAGATCGCATTTAGTATAGAAGCAAGGGACAAGATTAAAAAAGGCGTTGATATTTTAGCCAACGCAGTAAAAGTCACATTAGGCCCAAGGGGGCGCAATGTGGTTTTGGACAGGTCTTATGGCAGTCCGACCATCACAAAAGATGGCGTTACGGTTGCCAAGGATGTAGAGCTCTCAGACAAGTTTGAAAACATGGGCGCTCAGATGGTGAAAGAGGTCGCTTCGAAGACCTCCGATGTCGCAGGCGACGGAACGACAACCGCGACAGTATTAGCGCAGCATATTTATTCCGAAGGTGCCAAGCTCGTAGCAGCCGGCCACAATCCGATGTCGCTCAAAAGGGGAATCGAGAAAGCAGTTGAAGCCATCGTCGAAGAGTTGAAGAATATTTCCAAGCCGACGAAGGACAAAAAGGAGATCGCGCAGGTTGGTACGATCTCAGCCAACAACGATGAAACGATTGGCAACACGATTGCCGAAGCGATGGAAAAGGTTGGCAAAGAAGGTGTCATCACAGTTGAAGAGGCCAAGAGCATGGATACCACGCTGGATGTTGTCGAAGGTATGCAGTTCGATCGCGGCTATCTCTCTCCATATTTCGTGACCGATCCGGAGAGGATGCAAGCGACACTGAACGAGCCTTATATCCTCATCAATGAGAAGAAGGTTTCGAGCATGAAGGATCTCTTGCCCTTGTTGGAACAGGTAGCAAAGTCAGGAAGAGGACTTCTGATCATCGCCGAAGATGTCGATGGCGAAGCTTTGGCAACACTTGTTGTCAATAAACTCCGTGGCACATTGCATGTAGCAGCAGTGAAGGCCCCGGGCTTTGGCGATCGCAGAAAGGCTATGCTCGAGGATATCGCAACCCTCACCGGCGGAAAGTTGATCGCTGAGGAACTCGGACTTAAGTTAGAGAGCATTACGCTGAACGATCTCGGAAGCGCAAAGCGCGTCACTATTGATAAAGACAACACGACCATCGTCGATGGCGCCGGAACAAAGGCAGACATCGAAGGTCGCATCAAGCAGATCAGGGCTCAGGTCGAAGAGACCACATCCGATTACGATCGCGAAAAGTTGCAGGAGAGACTCGCGAAGTTGGTCGGCGGCGTCGCCGTCATCAACGTCGGAGCAGCAACTGAGACCGAGATGAAGGAAAAGAAAGCCAGAGTTGAAGATGCACTCCACGCGACACGCGCTGCAGTCGAAGAGGGCGTTGTTCCGGGAGGAGGCGTTGCTCTGATTCGTTCTTCCATCGCGCTTGATAAAATTAAGCTAAACGATGAAGAGATGGACGGTGTCAGGATTGTAAGACGCGCCATCGAAGCTCCATGTCATTTCATCGCGCATAACGCGGGATGGGAAGGAGCTATCGTCGTAGATAAAGTAAAATCAGGAAAGGGCGCGGAGGGTTTCAATGCCCAGACATGCAAATATGAAGATCTCATGGCTGCCGGCGTTATGGATCCGACCAAGGTCGTTCGTAGCGCATTGCAGAACGCAGCCTCTGTCGCCGGCCTTATGATCACGACCGAAGCTATGATCGCCGAGAAGCCAGATGACAAGAAGGATATGCCCCCGATGCCCGGTGGCGGCGGTATGGGTGGAATGGGCGGCATGGGTGGAATGTACTGATAAAGCAGTTGTTAGTTTTCAGTGCTTAGTGCATAGTGAAATGCAAGGAAGGGCGGGTATAAAACCCCGCCCTTTTATTTTGTGCTTTCCGCTCTGCTCTGCCCCCCTTGTGGGGGAAGATGCCCGAAGGGCAGAAGGGGGGGGGTGGGTCAGAAAAAGGAAACGATAGAATTATTTTGCCCTATCCCTGTTAAAATAGTAGAAAAGTTTTTATGAAACGATTCTTCTTCATCATATTTTCATTATTTCTGGCGGCTTCTTGCAGCTCTTTTGATCGGGGGAGCGATAAAAAAATAAGTGTGATGGTCAGCATTGAACCTCAAGCCTATTTTTTGAAACGCATCGGTGGGGATCTTGTGGATGTGGGCGTATTGATCGGGTCGGGACAGTCGCCTCATACATATGAGCCCACTCCCCGCCAATTGGCAAAGTTATCGGATGCTAAGATATTTTTCACAATCGGATTGCCATTTGAAAGGGAGCTTACGAAAAAGATCAGTGCTCAGATGGGTCTACTCAGGATAATCGATACTAGTGCCGGAATAAAAAAGAGAGGCATGAATGATCATTCTCATCACGGTGAGATGCAGGATCCTCATGTCTGGTTGGACCCTGTGTTGGTTGCAGTTCAGGCTTCGACTATCGCCAGAGAACTAATAGTTTTGGATCCCAAACATGAAGCGTTTTATATCGGAAACCTGTCAAAGTTTATCGATGATATCAACACCGTCACGAACGAGATCGCGACAGAATTGAGCCCATATCAGGGGAAAGAATTTTATGTCTTTCATCCATCCTTCGGATATTTTGCGGATCGATTCGGCTTAAAGGAGGTTGCAATTGAGATCGAAGGGAAGGAACCTAGTTTAAAGCAGCTGATCGAATCGATCGATGAGGCCAAAAAAAGTGGCGCAAAGGTGATCTTTGTAGAACCGCAATTTTCTGAAAAGAGCGCCAAGGTCATAGCAAGTGAGATCGATGGCAGGGTTGAGACGCTCGACCCCCTCGCAAAAGATTATTTGATGAATTTGAAAGAGATTG
>JBDRGF010000139.1:0-20494 GCA_043818055.1 Pseudomonadota bacterium
AAAAAGCCCTCTTAGCAGCAAATGATCCCTTGCTTAACCTCAAGTTCGATAATATGCTTTTCCCATGCATAGGAAACTCTTCAGTTTCTTCATCTGCTTTTTAGCATTTACCATCGTTATGCTTTCCGCTTGCAGTCACTATCAACCGAAGTTCAAACATATACGAAAAATTGAGCATCATCATCCCAAAAAACGATCCAAAATTATCCAAACAGGAATGGCATCGTGGTACGGCCCTGGTTTTGCGGGAAGAAAGACAGCAAACGGGGAAAGATTTAATCCGATGGACATGACAGCCGCACACAAAACGCTCCCTTTCAACACGATGGTAAAGGTCATCAATCTGGATAATAAAAAAGCCGTCATCGTGCGCATCAACGACCGCGGACCATTTATCAAAAACAGAATTATCGACCTCTCCAAAAAAGCTGCCATAGACATCGGCATGATCCCGACTGGAACAGCAAAGGTAGCTATCGCTATGGTGGAATAGCCAGTTTTCCCACTATAAATTCCCCAAAACCCCGTTAAAAATAAGCTGCAAAAAATATTTTGCCAATGAGGCAACCTTTTTCATGTTTCTGCCGATAATATATATGTAGGGGGAATCTTGTTTAAACTATATGATAAATAAAAACACAGTAAAATCAGATAGATACATATCCATCCTAGATGAGTTTTATCGTATAGCCGGGGCAAAAGGGATGATCAGGTACCGCCCCAACCTCAAAAAAATGTCCCTTTCTACCGATTACGAGAGACGCTATCAAAGAGAAAATTCCCTCTTCACTGAATTAAAAAGCGACGTGGAGATTCAAATAGACGGTTGTGTGCTGGAAAAGAACAAGGGTGAATGTAAAAAATGGAATAGCAGATTGCTCTTTTTTAAAGATAACAAAATCGATTTAAAAGAGTTTCTCACCCTCAGAGGCCTCGACAGAAATAATAAAATTCTCGAAAACTATCTCAAACACTGGACAAAGGATGGAGAGAGCATCACACCCTTTCCACTTCTTGAAAAATTTGGAAGAAAGATCTTTGATTCACTCATAAATAAATCTGGAAGATATGGTCTAATTATCTTTCTTGAAGTCAACTCCCTTCATAGTTCAATCAAAAGCAAAAAAGAGCTTATAAAAATTTGGAATATTTTGATCAAATTGCATCGTTTTTACTTTCTCAAAGGACATGGTCGTAATCAAAAAAGAGAATATCGCGATCATGTAAATATCAAGCGCTGGAATTTTTTTAAACTGCAATCACGTGTCATTCAGAAATTTGGGATTCGATGGTTTATTAAAATGGCACATATGCACAAAGCATGGACCTATGATTACCTAACAAAATTTCCATTGTTGCTCGTAAAACGTGGACCTGAGAAATTTATCAACATTCTCAATAAAGAAAAGGAATTCGCAATAATTTCAAATGTTCCTAACCAGCTCATATTAAGATTCATCAATAAATCCAACGCACATCATTTCAAAGGCGGCTGGACCGAGATCTATTCCATTCTCGACAATCTTAAAAACCGAATTCATAGTTCATCGGAATTGCTTTTACTTTATAAACGGCTCTCATCAGTCAAACCTAATAAAATAGCACTACTTGATCTTTTTATGCCATTCTTCCTATGGCACGCGAAAGGAAAATCGAATCCGGAATTGATAAGTTCCGCTTCACAATTCACCGATGCAATCCTAAGAAAGCTTCCTCACACAAAACAACGTGACGCATTTAAAATTATTTTAAAAATCTTTCATAATCGGGGAGCGCTTGGATCACTCAATCAAGTAAAAACAGTATCCACAACACTCGCATCTACATTAAACTCATTCCAAAAAGGATCATCGTTAGACATTTTGAAAAAGCTCGTTGGGATCTGTTTCACACTTAACAAATCAAAGCCTACATCATTGCTGTTACCCATGGTAAAACTTACAAATCGAATCTCCTCCTACACAAAATCAGATCGGCTCCAATTTAATATTTCTGGCATAATAGCCAAACTTCACGAGATTGGCTGCATACAATCGCTACCTGATCTGGAAAGAATCTCAAATTTCGTCGCAAAAATAATCGTAGATTTCAGGATTACCATTCCCCACTTCTTCGTAGACAAATTTTGGAGTAGTATCGGCATGTATCTGCTCCCTACAATTCGAACGGGGCCTCATTCACTCAGCATCGTTCTGCAAACCATGTTAAAATTGAACCGCGGACTCGGAAAAAGATCAAAATTTTTCTTTTACAAAATATTTCCAAAAATCTTTCTTCAATTTCCAACACCTGAAAAGCTCCAACAGTTTGCTCAGCAGCTACTTAAACTTGACAGAAGGCTAAGATTGCCATTTCTCTTTTTTCTCCTTAAAAGAACAAAATCAAAGATTGACATCTTTCGATTGATGAATGACTTCAAAGCAAAACAGCGAATTCTTATTAGAATATCTGATCTCCTGGGAAGAAAAAACAACATCCGGCTACATACTAAAGTTAATATCATTCAAAACAGTTACTATCTTTTCCGATATTTCTTCAATTCGTTCTATCTTCCGAGCAAGCAGGAGTTAAAGAATTTATACATCGTGTTGAATTATCGACCACTGAAACCAGCACGACTCGCTTTCTTAAGATTCATCCGCGATCATGGAAACGGCAATTTAAATCTATTTTACTTGATCTATCTCAAAAAAAATTATCTCGCAATTCGAAGAAAGCACCTCCAAGACAGTTGGATCGACAAGAGCACAGATATACTCATCTTCACACATGATCAACAAATAGAGGGTCATTCCCCATTTAACGGCAGGAAAATTAGAAATTCATTAAAACTATATGGCGCAACCAATAAGAATTTTCTGGGCAATAATCTTACAGGCGCAAAATCGAAACAAAAAATCTTAAGTCACATTCGAAGTGCACAGGGAAAACTTTTGATCTACTTCTCCGGACATGGTGCACGAAAAGTTCTCGGCCTCACAAAATCACGAGAAGCCGTGGAGAGTAAAGGCAGATGCACAGATAATAGCTGTATTTCCTTTAAAGAGCTGGGAGACGCCCTGATCGCCAGAGGTAATCTCCACAAAGTAAAAATTGTGCTTTATAGCTGTTATTCAAATGACTTTGAGAGAAACTTGAGGCGATATCTAACATCCAAAGGAATAATGAGACAACCTATGATCGTTACTGCTGCCAATCGTGACTCCATTGCCAAAGCTATCTTTAGTGCACCCTATAAGTTTTTAAAAATGATTCCGATTGTTGGCCCCCTGATGTCACAGGCGTTTATCGCGGGTAATATCTCGCAAACCTTAAAAGAGTTATATATGGAAAGAAAACGAAGGGGCACATTTCGTAACATCCGCCAACAAAAATCCGGACTCAGGACGCTCGATTTC
This sequence comes from Pseudomonadota bacterium, assembly GCA_043818055.1. Taxonomy (GTDB): domain Bacteria; phylum UBA10199; class UBA10199; order 2-02-FULL-44-16; family JBDRGF01; genus JBDRGF01. The sequence continues at coordinate 3,399 of JBDRGF010000139.1, forward strand.
CTCGCTGTCTTTAAGAGTTCTATAATGAAATTATTGCACAACAACGGCACGATCTCCGTCTCCCACTTCTTCCCCGGCAAGGGTTGGCGAACGGTGTATATTCGATAGATAAATAACCTTCATGCGTTTGCTACACACAACCACCATTGACGCTATCCACAAACTCAGCGAAACCCCATCAAATTATGCAGTTTTCGCTGAGTTTATTGTTATACCCAGCGAAAATATGGTTAGAAGTTGACTTTTCGCTGAGTTTATCGTTATACTCAGCGAAAATTGACGTATTTAGATCTAAAGGAGGCTTTGATATATGGATCAGATTATAGGGAGAAGAGAGGAATTAAAAACTTTGGAGAACATATACAGCTCAAATGAAGCTGAACTTTTAGCCATATATGGAAGAAGACGGGTTGGTAAAACCTTTTTAATTAACAAATTCTTCAGAGATAAGGGTGTCTATTTTGAGCTTACCGGGACAAAAGATGCCAAAGCACATGAACAGCTCATCAATTTCACTGCCGAGCTATCTCGCGTATTTCTACACGGAGAAAAGCGTGCAGCCCCTGCCAATTGGACAGAAGCATTTACATGTTTGAGAAATGAAATCGAAAAAATAGAGGAAAAAAGAAAAATCATACTATTCTTTGACGAACTTCCATGGTTAGCCTCCCAAAAATCAGGATTTCTTCAGGCCTTAGAGCACTTCTGGAACAGATATATCTCCAGAGACAAGAGAATCATCACGATTATATGCGGATCGGCAGCATCATGGATGATCAAAAATATCATACATAGCAAAGGAGGTCTTCACAACAGAGTCACTAAAAAAATACGACTCCTCCCCTTCACATTGTCCGAAACCGAAGAGTTCCTAAATTCACGCAATATCAATTTGGATAGAAAACAAATTACAGAAATTTATATGGCTACCGGAGGCGTTGCGCAATATCTTAGATATATTGAGCGGGGAAAGTCGGCCACTCAAGTAATAAATGATATATGCTTTAACAGAAACGGGGAACTTTTTGATGAATTCGATAAACTCTATCGATCACTATTCGGCAGCTATGAAAATCATATTAATATAATAAAAGCCCTATCGAAAAAAAACTCAGGCTTAACAAAAGACGAATTATTAAAAGAAGTCAATTTAAAATCGGGAGGAACATCGAGCAAAACAATAAAAGAGCTGGAAGAAGCAGGCTTCATTGCATATATCCCCACTTTTGAAAAAAAGAAAGTGAGCGGACGATATAGGCTAATTGATGAATACTCACTTTTTTATTTAACATGGATAGTGGAAGCTCCAAATTCAAGCCTTGAAGGAGTCGATAAAGACTATTGGATAAAAAAACGAACAACCAGAAAATGGAGCACCTGGTCTGGCTACGCCTTCGAAAATATCTGTTTCAAACACATAACCAAAATCAAAGCAGCACTTGGAATATCAGGAGTGAGTACTTTAGAATCAAGTTGGTCTTACACACCCCCAAATCAGAGTAAAACAAAAGGTGCGCAGATCGACATGATAATTGATCGGGAAGATAATTGTATTAATCTATGTGAGATGAAATATTACAACTCAGAATTTACCATAGATAAAGGGTATGCAGAAAAACTAATGAACAAAAAAAACACCTTTAAAGAAAAAACAAATACCCGAAAGACTCTCTTCACTACCATGATCAGCACATATGGCACAAAAAAAAATGAACACTATCTCTCGGCTGTGGAGAATCAATTAATAATCGACGATCTTTTTGAATAATGAAATAGTATAACAACAACGGCACGATCACTGTGCGCAACCCAAACACCACATCATCGACCTCTCCAAAAAAAACGCCATAGACATCGGCATGATTGGCACTGGTACGGCTAAAGTAGCTATTGCTGTGGTGGATTAAATCATTATTTTAATCTTTTTTCGGAAATGTCCAGAGGTAGGCGTCTTTGGCAACTCCGGCATCTGTCGCCTGCTGCCTTAGCTTTTCGGCCTCTCCACGGGTAAGATTTGAACCTATCACTACGGAATAATACTCACTATCGCCATACGGCTCATAAACTTGAGCATTAAAATCTTTGAATTTCTTGTTGATCACGCGCGCCGCCCAGCCGGCATCTTCCGGCAATTTGAAAGAACCGGCTATAACAAACCAGACGTTGTTGGGAGATTGAAACGTAAACCCTCGCCACACTTGCTGTGAAATACTCTCCTGCGGCATGGAAAATTGCTTGAGCGCCCTCTCTCCCTCATCCGAATTTTGAGCATACGCATCCGTGATAGAAAAAATTGCCGAAACAGGGTTGGCCATCGGCGGTTCAGGAAGGTTGAGTGCTTCACCATTCGCAGAATTAATGAACGCGGCTACGACAAACGGCGCCAGAATGCCAAGCTCCACTAGCCTCTTGGGACGAGATTCGTCATGAATCGCTGCCCAGATGCCGCCTATGAACATCGCAGACACCCCTCTTAACAGAGCTCCGAGCAAAACCATCGCGGTCATCCCGAGCAATATTGTTTTGTGATCCGCTATGGCAAGCGTCGCACCGAAAGGAACAATGCCGCCGAGCGCCCCATATAAAAATTTTCTCGAGAATTTCATATAACCCCCCTAAAAGCAGTCGCTGGTGACTGGTCGCTAGTCGCTGGTAGATCCGCTAGAGACTAGCGACTAGCGACCGATTTTTAATTCTTTGGAAATGCCTTTCCCTCTTCCTGTGCAGCTGAGGGCAGCGAGTTGTGCCATTGAACTATCCGCCATTTGCTATTTAAATTCTCAAGCACGCATGTCACCCTGCCGGGAATATTCAAACTCTTTCCATCAACCTTTGCAACAACTACAAAGTCAGCAGCCACCCACGAGACCTTTTCGAAAACCGAGACCGATATCCACTGCCATTCCCATTTGAGCTCCTCGGATTGTTCAAAGTCGCGCTGCAGCTGTTTTCGAATTTCATTAGGGCCAATACGCTTCTCATCCGAACCGGTGCCTAAGAATACTATATCATGCTCCGGCGCAAAGAGCCCCATGATACCATCGATGTCCTTGTACATGTAATACTGATTAAACTGGTTTAAAACCTCCATCACAGCTGATTCAGTCTTAGTGTCGGCTTTCATAAAACACTCCTTTTTTATAAGGCTTTTGTTAACAACTTTTTACAGTAAGAATCAATATTAATCTAGTGCTTCGTCAATTTAATTTTCACCAGTGGAGATATGATAATATTAAATTGTTTCGAGAGCTTGTGCCCTTCCTGACTATAAATAATTTAATAGATGAGGTGCTAGCTTAAAAAACTTGATTATCTCTCTCCATCATATATAGAATCCCTTGCTTTATCGGAAGGATGCCGGAGTGGTTGCGGGTCCCCGAAGGGGAAAAACCGTGAGAGCTATTTGAAAATTTGTTGCAATCGGAGAGGTGCCGGAGTGGTTGCACCACGGGCATAGAAAGCTGTAACGACTAGCGACGATTAAAACCGCCGCCAGCATAACATCTTTCTAAACGGCTGCGGTCTCGTCAGCCAGAGGCTGATCCGCCTTAGGCGGAAAAACCGTGAGAGCTATTTGACAATTGAGCAATCGGGTGGAGGGATGCCGGAGCGGTTGAACGGGGCGGTCTCGAAAACCGCTGTCCCGCTTTGCGGGACCCAGGGTTCGCCCTGTCATACGACAGGGCGCCCTGTTGAATAACAGGGCGAATCCCGGACAAATTATATGTACTACGTTTATATATTACACTTAGCGAACAACCAATTATACACAGGTTTTACGAGCGATTTAAAAAGAAGGATTAAAGAGCACGAAGGGGGAAAAGTTGAATCAACGAAACATAAAAGACCGTTAAAGCTGCTTCACTACGAAGCTTATCTCCTGGAGAGCGATGCGCGAAGAAGAGAAAAATATTTGAAAGGAAGTGAAGGTAAAAATTCATTGAGAAAACAGATTCGGGATATTTTGTTGAGCTTAAATAAAGAACTTTGACATTTCATTTCAATCGGAGAGGTGCCGGAGTGGTTGAACGGGGCGGTCTCGAAAACCGTTGTCCACTTTTAGTGGACCCAGGGTTCGAATCCCTGCCTCTCCGCCAAAATAAATTTTCCCATGAAATGGGGAGATTTGTTTTGGAGAATCGGCAGGGATGAAATCATCCTTCGAAGAAGGCTGATGTGGAACTGAGCGGCAACATCAACCTGTTTGTTCCCGGTGACAAGAGGGTCTTAGACGATATGCAAACAGTAGATGGTATTAAAATTGTCAACAACATCCAGCTCTATCTCGATCTTTACAAATATCCGGCGCGTGGACGAGAGCAGGCAGAACACTTAAGGGAGCAGGTGATTCAGACATGAAGAAAAAAACCGGCAAAAAACCTGTTAAAGCGAGCTCCTCTGCAGATGGCTTATTTAAGCGGATTGTCACTATTTTAGAACAGGCCAGGGCCAATGTTGTCCGGTCAGTCAACAGCAATATGGTAACGGCCTATTGGCTTATTGGCCAAGAAATTGTTCAGGAGCTTCAAAAAGGACAGGAACGGGCGGAGTATGGTGAACGGATCATTAGCAATTTATCTGATCGTCTGAATAGACGGTATGGCAAGGGTTTTTCGACCACCAATCTTTGGTACTTTAGACAATTTTACATAACCTTCAAGAATCGAAAGCCTGAAATTCTCCACCCAGTGGGTGGAGAATCTGAAACCCATAAAAAACTCCGCCCAATGGGTGGAGTTTCGCTTACAGGATTTCACCCTAACCTTTCTTGGACGCACTATCGTGCGCTGATGCGTGTTGAAAATACATCCGCCCGAAATTTTTATGAAGAAGAAGCGGTACGCTGTGGTTGGGACAAAAGAACTCTGGAACGACAGATTTCGACTCTTTTTTATGAACGATTACTGAAAAGCCAAGACAAAAAGGGAATGCTTAAAGAAGTGGTCTCCAAAAATGACTCCCTCCAACCTATTGATGTACTGAAAAACCCCTATATCCTCGAATTTCTCAATCTGCCAAATGATCCGAAACTGCGTGAATCAAAATTAGAGGAAGCCCTCATCGCAAACTTAAGACAGTTCCTTTTGGAATTGGGAAAAGGTTTTTCGTTTGTTGCCCGACAAAAACATATCCGCATTGGCAGCAAAGATTTTTTCGTGGACTTGGTTTTCTACAATTATCTCCTCAAATGCTTTGTGCTGATTGATCTTAAGGTTGGCGATCTGACTCATCAAGACATTGGACAAATGGACGGTTACGTTCGGCTCTTCGAGGAGCAATGCAAAACTCCCGAAGACAATCCAACTATCGGGCTTATTCTCTGTTCCGACAAAGACGATGCGATTGCGCATTATTCTGTTTTAAAGGAAAGCCGGAAGTTATTTGCCTCACGATATAAACTGGTTTTACCCGATGAGGAAGAGTTGCGCAAAGAGATCGAAAGAGAACGCCGGCTCATTGAGAACGCCTTTGAGCCTGTTACGAAAAAATCTCTTTCTTCGGGCAAAGTTGGGAGAAAAAAGAAAAAGTAAATTTGCCAGCTCGGATCTGGCGAATTGTGGAGGGGGTTGGGAAGTTGTTAAGAAAGATGGGGGTAAATGAGCACTGATTCGACTCTTATAATCTTGACGCTCTACGGCTTGACCAAAGAAGAAATTGAAATTGTGGAAGGGAGGACTCAAGGTGACTGACAGACTTAATCCACATTCCAGACCACATTTCTTCAAGTACGTTACTTATGATGGCGCCATCAACATCTTGCGGAATATTGCTATCAAGTGGAGTTCTCCTCTCACTTTCAATGATCCCTTTGATATTCTCGTCAGGCCAAATATCGGATTCACTGAAGAGGAATTTAAAAAGCATTCCGAACAACGAATCTTAGACGAAATTAATTCAGAAAATACGCCTACCCACAACGAAGAACTTATTACAAAAATAAGATCGGCTTCTTCACATTTTACCGAAGGAGATTTGAAAAGCATGTTAAAGCCACGAATTGACACACTAACAGAACAGGCGTTTTTGATATTTGCAGAATATCAGAAACAATGGCTTGAATTTGCTAAAAACATTCGCGTTCTTTGTCTTTCCGAAGTTCATGACAACTTGCTTATGTGGGCACATTATGCCAAAAATCATACAGGGGCGGTCATACAACTCAAATGCTTGCCGGACTCAGATACTGCTCCAACCAGCAGGGCTATTAGGGTCGAATATCAGGACGCATTTCCTTCCGTAGCCACGCCAGAGGAATGGACCAACGAAATATTGAATATTAAAACGCTCAATCGCAATGAGGTTTTCTTAAGATTCATGGCTACAAAAAGCACGCATTGGGCGTATGAGAAAGAATGGCGCTGCCTCGATCAAAAGAGACCAACCGACAATGGCGATCATGAAATTTGTGCAATACATCCCGAGGAAATCGAAGCTGTTTACCTTGGTTGTCGAATGCCAGAAGAAAGTAAGCAAGTCATTAGGGGTTTGTTGCAAGGCAAACTGAGTCACGTCAAAATTTATGAGGCGAAACAGCATTCAGAACGTTATCAATTAGTATTTGACCCGTTGTAGGTCAGTCGCTGAGTGGACAAGTTATTTTTGTTGTATAATTAGGAGGATAAATATGGGAGACATAATAAATACAAATACTTTTGAAATCAGATATAAGCCAAACCCAAAAGCACTCGATTATCGGGGCGCATGGGCTGAAGTAATATCTGAGCACCTCCAGTTACCACGCTGGCGAATATTGGAAAATCGGTTGGATGTTTATAATGAACAGACGGGTGAGCGAGCTTTTGTTGGTTTTAGAAACGCAGGCTACGTCGTTCACAATTCTCAAACCGACAATTATTTCGCAGATAAAATCATCAAATTTGTGAAATTTCTAGTGACACTAAATGGTTTTGAAAAAGAGCCTTTTATAGAGAGAATAGGCGTCCGTTCTATATATTGTAAAAAGTACAAGGAGTCTTTTGAAAAACTCAAAAACCTGTATCTTGAACGTTACATGAATTTAACTGATGCTGCCAAAAAACTATTGGATGCGACCATTTTGGACATAGGTGGTCATGTGAACTTTGCCGACAAGCATGGCAATTTCAACACAATGAGTGGGCCTATGGAGCAAAAGCAAATGAACCAGTTTTTTGATCAAGAATATATAGGCGATTTGCCCGATATTGGATTGTTTTTTGATATTGACTATTGGCTCACTCCAAAAAAACAAATGGGGCCCGGCGATATATCAAGTCATATCAATGATTTTTCGGAGGCTGCTAGAGAACGATTCGAGCAGATGGCTTCTCATATTATGGAAGTTAAAAATGGCTAAAAAAAGGAAGAAACAAAAAAACGTAGTACCAATAAAGAGTGCTTTTCGCGAGGAAACAAGTAGTAACCCCGCTGTTCATCCTAATGCAACCCTTGCTCCGGGTGATGCTCTTCATTCCACCGCAGATAATAGCTGGCTTTCAACTGATTCAACTAACGCACCTATACTCGGTGAGGAAGATCAAAATGAAAACACCTATGTTGAAAGCTATGCTGGACTTTTGGATAAACATATCTTGAGCAAGGGTGAATCGGTTTTATTTTTTATTGCGATTGCCGTTATCGGGTATGTCTTTATCCAGGATAATGGTGCCGGTGCATTAAAAGATTGGAGTGGGCTTTTCTGGACTCTCAAAAAAGTGGGCGTAATTTTTGCCTGTTTTGTTGGGGCTCAGATTTTACAGAAGATTTATAAGTCCTGCGTTTCAAAGTGGAAAGCAAAATAGAGACAGTAACGTTATAAACCAAGGCAACTTCCGAGGATACCTCGGTAGTTCGTAAGAGCTGGCTGGAAAAAATTAACCCCTGAGAATTGCACAGCTTATTCAAAACTTAGGAATAAATATGCTCCTCCACCTTCAATGCACAAAAAAGGTTCTTAAAATCGTCGGTGAGACCAAGGATGGGCCAGTCCCACTCAAGCCAACATTGCTTTCATGGCATGTAAACGAGTTTCGAGTTGCCAGGCGAAAATTGTTGCTCTTTACCCATGACCTAACTTTTTATTCCGTATTCTGGTATCCCGCAACCAAACCGCATATCATGAACATGAAAAATGTGTTGGCTTCCGAGCTTATGGATTCACTGATGGCCGCTGGTTTCACAGCAGATCAGGTCGAAGAATATTTCACTGGTTTTGACCATGCCATTTTCACTCCAACCAGTTCACGGCAGGTTTTGGGTGTAAGGAGCTCCTCTATTTTCCATCTTCTATTCTCCTAATTTCTGAAGTTTCATGCCGTATTATGGGCAAAAAGTCGGGAAAATAGAAAATGGAGAATTGAAAATAGAGGCAAAGAAAATTTGTTAAGCTGCGAGTTTGGGAATGAAAATGAGGCCTTGTGTTTCCAAAATCTTGGTTCTATACACAGCGTCCACGATGGCCTGCTAAAAGAGAAAATATTGGTACGTGACGAGGAAAGATGGGGGAAAAATAACTTTGCCTGTGTTCAATGTGGTATGCGCCCACCTAGTGTTGAATTACATATAGACCACATAAAGCCTTGGAGCAAAGGTGGAAAAACAGAAATGAAAAATCTACAAACGCTTTGCTCAAAATGCAATATTGGCAAAAGTGATTTAGAATAGCTGTTAAAATTAGAGAGAAAATCAGTTGTCGAGAAATTCTCGGTAACTGCCAGCAACGCCAAACAATTTGGAAAGCTGCATAAACCCATTTTCTGTTGCTTTTTAGAACGTTAGAGCTAACAACATCGTAGATTATTATTTGCCGTGGTTAATGAACGACAAAATTGAGGCACAAAATTATGAAAAAGTTACCTGACAATCAAATTGCTTTTTATCAATCACCCGATGGTTCGGTGAATATTGAGGTTTTGTTTGCCGAGGAAAATATCTGGCTTTCTCAAAAAAAAATGGCGGAACTTTTTGACACAACACCTCAAAACATAACCCAGCATCTCAAAAATATCTATACAAATAGCGAGGTTAATCAAATGTCAACTTGTAAGGAATTCTTACAAGTTCAAACAGAAGGGGAAAGAGAAGTCAAAAGAAACACGTCTCTTTATTCGTTGGAGGCCATTATTGCTGTTGGCTATAGGGTCAACTCCGAGAGAGGCGCTCAATTTCGGCAATGGGCAACGGAAATTCTTAAAAATTATATCCATAAAGGCTATGCGTTGGACATCAACAGATTCAAATACGGTTCACGCTTCAGCGCCAGGTATTTTGACGAACTTTACGAAGAGATCAAAGACATCCGCTCCAGCGAGCGTATGCTCTATCAAAAAATCACCGATATTTATGCCACAGCCATAGACTATTCACCCAAGACGTACGAGAGTAAACAATTTTTTGCGACAGTTCAAAACAAACTTCATTTTGCCATTACTGGGAAAACAGCTGCGGAAATTATTCAAGAACGCGTGAGTAGTAAAAAAGATAAAATGGGACTCACATCATGGAGAAGATCGCCGAACGGTAAAATTATGCCCAGTGATGTAGTTATTGCCAAGAACTATTTGGATAAAAATGAACTTACTGAACTCAATAGAATCGTGAACATGTATTTGGATTATGCCGAAATGCAAGCTGCTCGCGGCAGGATAATGGCCATGAAAGACTGGATAGAAAAACTCAATGCCTTTTTGAAATTTAGTGAACACGATATTTTGACAAATGCAGGCAAGATCAATCATGAAGTAGCAGAAACACTTGCATTAGGAGAATATGGAAAATATCGGGTAATACAGGACAAAAACTATGTTTCCGACTTTGACCGCGAGGTGAAAAAATTATTTACATCTGCAAAGAAAAAAGAATGACGATCAAACTGACTCCCGACATCAAAGTAAAACCGAAAAAGGATGACCTCGAAACAGCAATGAAGTTTTTGGCTGATAACTGACGGCTGATAGCTGACAGCTATCCCCCCACCACCTTCATCTCCAAAATCCTGTCCACCCTGAAGGTGCGTTGTTCTTTGCGATTATGACAATAGGCGCTGATCCCAATGAATGGTTTTTCAAGATAGAACATCTTGCCAACCTTGATCGGTTCGATCAGGCGCTTTGATTTTTCATCCTTCGATTTGAGATATACGATTTCGACCCTCTTCTTCTCATCGATGCATTTGAGCAAAACCTTTAGCTTCTCTTCGATCGGCAGCTCCCTCTCAGAAATATTATATTGATGCTCCGTCACAAATTTCACGACGCGCCAATCGACCCAGATGTGGGATTTCTGGAGCTCCCGCTTCAAGACAATCCCCTCGAGCGTCCGGCAGCGACTCAACGCAACATACATCTGACCTGTTGCGAAAGTCCCCTTGCCCACATCTATCACCACATGATCGAAGGTCTTTCCCTGGCTCTTATGGATCGTGATTGCCCACGCGAGTTTGAGCGGATATTGCATAAAGCTCCCGACGCTTTCAGTCGCAACAACCTTCTTCTTGTTATCGTACTGATAGCGATACATCTCCCATGTGAAGGGCTCTATCTCTTCGATCGATCCATCAGGAAACTTCACACTGACGCCATCCTGTTCAAGGGATGAGATCGTGCCGATCGTGCCATTCACCCAACGACCCAACCTGTCGTTATTGAGGAGCATCACCTGCGCCCCCTTTTTCAATTTCAGCCCCACCTCCGTCGGAAGCGCCTTGGTATCGAAATCACCAACGACATCACCATAAAAAGTACGGCCCCTCGAGGGAAGCTGCGACAATTTTTCTACGTTTATTTCAAAGGCACGTCGGTTCACGGCGGTCAGATATATGTATTGCCCGTGAGGTTCAAAGTTGGGGTCAAACCGGCTGTTGAATGCCGATATAACATCTTTCGTTATCGAATTATTACGAACGGCGTTGAGCATGTGAATGAAGTTCGAGTCGCTCTGCCTGTAAACCTTTTCAAGCTCGATATATTCGAGCGAGACATCTGCAAAGACATGCGAGTCAAAAAAATAGGGACTTTTGTAATGGTCGGAAAAGAGCTCCTTTTCATGCCAGGTGACTACCGGCGGAAGCTGATAGAGATCCCCGACCAGCAGCAGTTGAACGCCGCCAAAGGCCATCGACCTTTTGGCACGAATGGTTCGCAAAAAGGTATCGATACAGTCCATAAGATCAGCCCTCACCATCGAGACCTCGTCGATCACAATCGTATCGATGCTCTGGTAGAGCTTTTCCCTCTTCTTCTTTTTCGCGTTGTTGGCATTTCTTATAGCCTGCTCAGGCGTGATATCGGGCTTGAAACCGAAAAATGAATGGATCGTCTGACCACCCACATTCACAGCCGCCACACCTGTGGGAGCCAAAACGACTATCTTTTTTTTCGTCTTGGAGCGGAAATATTCAAGAAATGTGGATTTGCCGGTACCTGCCCTGCCAGCCACCAGAAGAGATTCTGTGCTATTTTCGGCAAGATCATAGGCCTTTTTGAACTCGTTATTGATTTCGATATGCTTTAAATCCATAAAACTAAAAGCTCCATTCCATGGGGTGCGGCGAGGCTAACCATAATATAGGGGGAATTAAAAGAAGATTTTTAAAAATTTCTCTTTGAATAATTGCAAATTGGTAGTAAAGTCCATCCCGGAAAGGAGGAAAATATGGCTACTACAAAGAAAAAAGTTTTAACGAAAAAAGCTTTCGGCGGTTACACGATCAATTTCAATGGCTGCAAAGATCCGATCGAGAAGATTTTTGGCAACAAGCCGATCGGCCCTTCAGAGATGACAAAGAAGATTTGGGCCTATGTGAAGACAAATAAGCTGTCGAACAGTGCACCGAAATGCAAAGGAAAGTGTAAGTAAGTAGGATATTTTTTAATTTAGGGGCGGGATACTAACCCGCCCTTTTTTATTTGTTTGAATTCCCTCAAGATCTCTTTCCAAAAAGATTGATCGCGAGCGTCACATCATAAACATCTCTCAATCCCCACACTATTTCATCCGGAGGAAGATACCGCTCGGCGATCCTTGTGCCATAAGATTGTGCATTCTTTCTTACAGCAAGCAAGAAGGAATGCCTATCAGAAGGATATGGATCGATACAGGGTGAGCGATTTACTAATACAGTCGATGCAATAATTGGCGCATTTAGTATTCTGGAAGCCTTCGCCATCGAGGCAGTTGCATAGCGGCTAATAGCATTAAAAGGTTTCGTCCTTCTAAAGTAATGAGTGAGATTGAGCACATAATCAATTGGGTCGTCCTTTCCAAGCTGAAACCCTCTGACCATGCCGCATGCACCTGTTTTCAGCAGCTCGCCACAGTAGGATACAAATACCGATGGCGGTCCATCCAATTGCCGCCTTCCCTCCAAAGATGCAACAGGTCGATCGTTATCATCCGCCCTTCTTGGCATCACAATCGGCAATGGATTTCTCTCTTTAAGAAACTTCATATATACAGGCACCTGATGTCCATCCCCATCGACGCCGACAAAAAAACCTCGCATGCCTTGTAAAACAAGCTTTTTAGAAAGATTACAAATCGAACCACTGCTAGTGATTAACCTCATAGCGGCACTTGCAGCATCCAATTCTGGTTTTTCATCTGAAAGATCACACCAGAAGAGCCCCGCTGGAAATGCAAGCCATGCCGGTGTATTTTTTGATTCGACGAGCATCCTGAGCGCTCCCTCGATGATGCTGAGACCGCACTCGTTGACATGCTGATCATAAGTCTGAAGCAAAGGCCTGTATCTGAAATCCTCATCTTCACTCACTATAACAGCCCCAACATCAAACTGTCTCCATATCTTTGATGGTTGAGATCCTAGTTTTGTATCTTTATACCTCTCACTCTGAGACAGAGGTCTCTGGTCAAAGCCATCTTCTCCTGCACTGTGATTTATCCCCAACACATTACTTACACCCAAATGCGTTTTTATGTTTGTTCCTATTGGTCTTGTCATAATCACACCTTTTTTTGCAGTAATTTGAAAATTTGGTGATATTACTTATCTTCTCTTCCTTAAATATCTTCCAATCCTCTCCAGCCCCTCTTTGATTTTTTCCAGATCTAGCGCGTAGGAGAAACGAACCCTGTCCGGGGCACCGAACCATTCGCCGGGATATGTTATCACCTTATGTTTGTGAAACATATCAAACACGAACTTGTTCGCATCCTTGATCTTAGGCAGAACATAAAAAGCTCCCTCTGGCTTCCAAAGATCGAGGCCAAGATCTTTCATCCCATCATAAATAGTATCCCTTCTCTTCCTCCAGATCTTCACCTGATCGGATACGAACTTTCCCGGAGCCTTTAAGGCATGCAGTGCCACCTGCTGGGAGAGTATGCCGGTGTTCATGGAGGTATGAGTCTTCAGCTCGACAACTTTTTTTACAATTTCAAGATCGCTCGAGAAAAGATAGCCGACCCTCAGCCCACACATCGCAAAGGTCTTTGAAAATGAGTTCACCGTCACAACTTTATCGCCGGACAAAAAATAATTTTTCCTCTCATAGATCAAGTCCTTATAAACTTCATCTGAAATCAAAGTGACACCAAGCTTCTGAGTGACCCTTTCAATTTCCTTCAATGCATCGATATCCTGAATCCTTCCCGTAGGATTGCAGGGCGAATTGATCAGCACAGCCTTCACCCCCCTCACCTTCTTTTTGAAATCCGCCACATCAATTTTACCTTCGTGCGTTTTCACAAATACAGGAACGAGGTGATTCATCTCTATCAAAGGTTTGTATGAATAATAGTAGGGGGTATGAATAAGGATCTTATCGCCCGGCTTCGCTACGACCCTGAAGGTCAAGTCGAGAGCCTCAGAGGCGCCGTTAGCAATGACGTAGTGATCCCCCGTAAAGGAGTCGTGATGTTTGGCCAACGCCTCGCGAAGTTTAACCTCTCCTTGTATCAAACCATATTTGAATGTCCTCATCGTCGGAAGAGACTCGAACACCTCCTTCGGCGGAGGCAGGTCGGGCTGACCCGAGCCGAATGAGATAACTCCATCACCATCAACGCCAATAAAAATAGCGGGGGATAATTTATTCTGATTCTTTTTCATATAAAGATGTTTTACCCTAATTTTCCCTAGGCTGCAAAAACAAAAAAGCCCCTATTATGAAATAGGAGCTTTTTTCATCGTCCCTATATGGCTATTTTTTTATTGCTGCCTCACTATATCGCCCTTGCTAAAACCTCCACCTGATAATGTCGTAGCGATCGCAAACTTTGGCGTCACTTTTGTAACCTGCACCTGGCCTGCCAGAGTCTCCTCGACGCCCAAAGAGAGCCCAGTGTCTGGATCTACAAGCTCCGCACCAGCTTTATAGATGGTATATGTATCTCCAATTTTCACACCTGCGCCAGCCCCCGCATTGATATACACCTGAGATCCACCTTTGATAACCTTTCCCTCCCATGGAACATTCTCCATGGTATCAACTATCCACTGCACACATTTATCGAGCGCGCCTGAAAATGTTTTAGCAAGCGTTGAACGGAAATTAGCACCACCGATGCCTGCCGCTCCACCGCCAAATCCTCCGCCGGCAAGCCCCAAAGATGCTTGAGTTTTGCTGCACTCCTTCGAGCCTTTAATTTCGAGCGTTGTCGTATCATACCACCTCACAATTACCCTGACCTTATTCGTGCTAACTCCCAAACCACCCAATCCCAAACCTCCACCTCCGGCAGCTCCACCTATCCCACCAAAGGATGAGCCCTTTCCTGCGCCGGCGAGCATTCCGACAAATAACGCCTGTGCCGCAGCGGCCTTACCTGTCTGCGCTCCGCTTCCCCTGGATAGGCCTGCCTGCTTTGCAGCCTGCTCCTTCTCTGCAAAGCGGGAGAGTGTCAGATTGCGAGTGTTCCTGTCCCTCTCTACAACGATAAACTTTCCGGTGTTCACAAGCTTGTCGACAAGCATGTCGCCAAGGTTGACAGCGACATCAGGCCCCATGCTCACATTCTCCATTTTGAAATCGGCAACGGCGACAACTTTTTTAAGCTCCGTAAGTCCGGCTTCATCCGCCTTTTTACCTTTAGATGATTTTCCCTTCTTTTTGGCATTTGCATCTATTGAAACAAGAGAGAGACAAAGAATGATCGATAGAGAAATGACCAACATCTTTTTTAACTTCATAATAATTCCTCCTGTGTGATTTTGGCCATCGTATTTCGTATCTCCATAATCGTCAACCATAATTGAGGAGTTATGCCTGGACAAAATGATATCCCTATTATAAATCAGTTGCTGGGAAGGGCGGTTCGTGAACCGCCCCTACGTTAAAATTTTTGAGAGGGGGAATACTATGAAGAGATTTATAATTTTTTGTTTCGCGGTGCTATTGTCAGCAGCCTTTGTCGGTTTTGGCTGCGGTGGGAAGAGCTACAAGGCGGGTGGCGTGAAGTACAAAGTCAAAAAGGATAAGATCGTGGAGAGAAGCTACGGCAAGAGCAGAGATGCGAAATATTTCTACAAGCAGCCGCATGTGAAGAAGAACGGCAACATCTATGTCATGGGCTCTGTCGATGTGCCCGGCGATTCATCCCCTGCCCGCTGTACGATGGCGGCCGATCTGCAGGCGAGGGTGGAACTTGCAGGTGAACTCAGCACCCGACTTGAAAATCAGCTACAATATGCATCCGAGGGTTTTTCGATCGATGCCTCGAGCTTAAAACAGATAGCCTCACAATCGACGAAGATAGAATTTTTGCAGGGCGTTTATATAGACGAGCGCTTCTGGGAGAAGCGGCTGGTTCAAAGCGGCCCTGATACTTATATCAAATACACATGTTACAGCCGCGTCGTCATGCCTCTCGATAAATTCCAGCAGCAGACCGACAGGCTCTTGAAGAATCATGAGAAAAAGGGTGAGTTCACACCTGAATTCCAAAAGGCGGTAGATGCGCAGTGGAATAATTTCTTCAAGCCGGTCGAAGTGGATGACAACACCGAATATGCGATCGAGTATCTGGAAAATATTCAGTAAGTGTTTAAGTGTAGAAGTGTAGGAGTGTTTAAGTTATTGAAGGAGAGAGTATGAAGAAGATCCTTTGTGTAACCTTATTTATCTTTCTTATAATTCCACTTAACGGATGGGCCAGGAAAGCTCCCAAGTGGACGGGGAAGGTGCATTGGGAGGATGGTGGGTATCATTATTTTGTAGGCGTATCGACCAAGTCTATGACTGAGGAATTGGGAAGAAGGGAAGCGCTCGACAATGCGACAGCAGAGGCTATTCAGTCCCTCTTTGGCATCTCCGGAAAGATGGATCTGACAAGCTTTTCCACCCTACAGAAGATTCAGGTGTCGCAGGATGTCTTTGTATCATCGGATGAAGTAAACCTTAAAGCAGAATCTGTAGATATCTATGTCGAAAAGATAAAGGATAGTGGAGAGACAAAATATAACGTCTATCGCTCCATAAAGGTAAACGAGAGAGATGCCGATAAGGAATTGGCACGTCTCAAAGAGCTTGCCGTCAAGAAAAAGAGTGTGGAGGGAAAAGTTTTGAGCCCATCCAAAGATTTAGTCGCCGTATCTGTGGAAGGTGAAAGCCTTATTCAAAACGATGATGAACCCGACGCAAAGGCAAAAGCGATAAAGATCGGTATAAGGCGCAGCTGCGAAAAGCTTATGGCTCACTGGTTCTATCCTGGGACGCTACAGAAAAATTATCCGCGCCTCAACAGCACCATATATGAAAAATGTTCCTCCTTCTCCAAAAACTACGAAGTGTTGGGCGGATACAGGGAGGATAATCTTTATAAGATCATGATGACGGTCTATCTCAATTCCGGCGATATTCGCAGGAAACTTATGAATATAGGACTCTTTAGGGAGAGAACTCCAAAGATCGGGCTGTCCTCCCCGACAAAGGTAAAGGAGACTGAATCAATTGATGAAACAAATAAATCGGGAGGTGAATAATGAAAAGAATCGCCCTGTTGTTAGTTTGCTTTTTATTTTTTGGAATCATCATCGATGCGTCGGCATCTGTGGTTACTATTGAAGGGAAATCGGTAATCATACCGGACAAGCCTGAGAGGACAAAGGAATTATCTCTGCAGGCTGCTTTGAAAAAGGCCATGGAGACCTATGTCGT
>JBDRGF010000140.1:0-6637 GCA_043818055.1 Pseudomonadota bacterium
TCAAAAAACAACCCTCTAATCAGAAAAACCTCGTCAGAAGGTTGACAAGGCTTGCCATCGAAATCCAAAAAAACAATCTCCCAACCAATTTCCCCATCCTCCCTACACAAAATCCCTGACCCGATTGGCCGGTTAATTGCGTCATTTTTTTATAAAAGTCGCTATAAATTTAATTTACTATTGGGAATTATAGACTCTCTGACCAACTGACGTTTCAGTAGATTGTCATCACTGCCTCCGAACCTGTTGCCGATATCGTTTGTAGATAATTGCTTCCCGACACCACCTCTCCATATGTAAACGGACTTTTCATATCGCTCCTTAAAAATATCAGTAATCGCTAATATAGCAATCACTGACAAAATTTCAATTTAAAAATCAAACGGTTATGATGTCGCATAGACAAAAGGCTCATTTGTCGTTTAGATTCATATAGATACAACCTATATCCCTTCTTTTACATAATCTCATTAAAAACCCCCTTCAAATCCTCATCTGGTGTTGTGATTGGGGTGAGGTTGAATTTGTCTATGAGTACCTTGAGAACTGGTGGCGTTATAAAGGCTGGGAGGCTCGGCCCTATTCGGATGTTTTTTATACCCAGATGCAAAAGCGTGAGAAGGATTACAACCGCCTTCTGTTCGTACCATGATAGTATGAACGATAGTGGAAGGCTGTTCACATCTGTATTGAACGCCTTGGCCAGAGCAATTGCTACTTGAATTGCCGAATAGGCATCGTTGCATTGTCCCATGTCGAGCAGTCTCGGGATGCCATCGATATCGCCAAATTCCATTTTATTAAAGCGATACTTTCCGCAGGCGAGAGTTAAGATTACACAGTCTTTTGGAACCTTACTGGCAAATTCAGTATAATAGTTGCGTCCCGGCTTTGCACCGTCGCAGCCGCCGATCAAAAAGAAGTGGCGGATTTTTTTAGCCTTCACAGCATCAATGACCTTGTCGGCGACATTCATCACCGCGTTGTGGCCAAAACCGACTGTGATAAATTTCTCAGGTTCATCGTTTTTAAAACCATCCATATTTAAAGCCGCTTCGATGACGGGTGCGAAATCCTTATCACTGATATGCACGACTCCCGGCCAACCGACGAGCCCTGTTGTAAAAATCCTGTCCTTATAGGAAGGACGTGGGGCCTGGATGCAATTTGTCGTCATCAATATCGCGCCAGGAAATTCAGGGAATTCTTTTTGCTGATTCTGCCAGGCGCCGCCGTAATTTCCAATGAGATGCTTGTATTTTTTTAATTCGGGATACGCGTTGCACGGCAGCATCTCGCCGTGGGTATAGATGTTGATCCCCTTATCTTTCGTCATCTCCAAAAGTTTGTGAAGATCTTTTAGATCGTGGCCGGAGACAAGAATCGCCTTTCCCTTCACCGGCGTGATGCGCACCTTCGTCGGTTCCGGGTGACCGTAGGTTGAAGTGTTTCCCTTGTCCAAAAGTTCCATCACCTTCAGATTCATCTCGCCGCATTTGAAGATCATCTCTATGAGCTTATTCTGATCGGTCGGATATGTGGCGAGAAACTTGAGCGCGTCGAAGAAAAAATCGTAAACGGCATCATCCTCCTGACCCAATATTTTAGCGTGATCGGCATACGCCGCCATCCCCTTCAGGCCGTAAGCTAGAAGCTCCTGCAGACCTGTGACATCCTCGCCAAACTTTTTGATCCGTTCATCGACTCTCAAGAGCGGATCGTTCTCATCAATCTTAACCCCAAGCCGCTCTATCAGATCAGAGTATCTTTGAGGATCAAAATTCACATTTGTGACTGTTGTGAAAAGGGCTTCGAGTATTGAATGAGAAAGCTCTGTTGTGTTATCAGGTGCGTCCTTAATAAGTTTTTTCACTGCAAACATCGTATGATCGATGCACTCAGAAACTTCGGGCGTTTTTCCGCACACTCCCTGAATCGTGCAACCCTTGCCGTTCATCGTCTGTTCACATTGATAGCAGAACATTTTGTTTTCCATTGTAATCTCCAAATGAATGTTATGCGCTGTGAGCTTTGAGTTGTGCGCTATATAATAGACTAACGCATAGCGCATCGCACACAGCCCATAGCTATAGAATTTTACCCTCTATGCTGATAATTGTTTTTTTCAATTTCAGATCTACTCCCGACAGCTCTACTGCCCTTTGAACAATGCGCTCAAGGCCACTACAGCATGGCACCTCCATCATCACCACTTCGATCGATTTAAAATTGTTGATCTTTATCATCTGTGTGAGCTTTTCGATATATGGTTCTACCTGATCGAGCTTGGGGCATGCGATTGCAATCGCGCGGCCCTTTATGAAATCATGTTGAACATCGGCGTAGGCGAGAGCTGTGCAGTCTGCCAGCAACACGAGATCTGAGTTTTTTAGATATGGAGCGTTGACTGGAATCAATGTTAGCTGTATCGGCCACTGTGATAGTTGTGATTCCTGGCGAACATTTGTCGATGCACACGGTTTTCTTTCAATTGTTTTTGACATCGTTCCTGGACAGCCGCAGGGGAGATTCTCTTTTGTTTCTGGCTTTTTTTCATTCATATGTTTTTCTACCGCCTTTTCATCAAAGGCTTCGACCTCTTTTTCTTCAATCGTCAATGCCCCCTCAGGACATTCGCCAAGGCAATCACCCAGACCATCACAATAGATTTCACTCACGAGTTTTGCTTTTCCATCGATAATTTTTAGCGCGCCCTCCTTGCAAGAAGGAACGCACAACCCGCATCCGTTGCACTTGGCTTCATCTATTTTGATTATTTGTCTCTTAACTTTTGTCATCGATCGCTCCTTTGTTTGAGTAAGTACAACATAACGAACAAATAGTAATTGATCTGGGTCAAGACCCCACCAAACATCCCCTTATCTTAAGTGTAGGGGCAGGTTTGAAACCCGCCCCTACAAAATATGTTGTTTTATGACATCCACAAGTTTAACCGCTATATTTTTTTGACAACTTCCAAAATCATAGTCTTTAAATACCGCCCCTCCGGAAACGCCAACCTCTGTGTGTGATCAAATGGCTGACCGACGCGATCCAAAATTACCACATCTCTTTTAGACTGGCCAGCGGCGATCCTCACCGAATTAGAAAATTCCTCTTCCGATATCACACCTGAGCATGAGCTTGTGATCATAATCCCACCCGGCTCAAGCAGCTCTAAACAGCTTCGGTTGAGCGTTGTATAGGTCTTCAGGGCCTGCGGCACATTCTTGAAGGATTTGGTAAATGCAGGCGGATCGCACACTATGAGGTCGTATTTGCCTTTTAGCGTTTTTACATCGGACAAAAAATCAAAGACATCTGCCTCGATAAATTTGTACTCTTCCGGTTTCAAACCGTTGAATTGGAAATTTTTCACTGCTAGTTCTAGCGCATGATTAGATACATCTACTGTCGTCACCTCTTTCGCCCCTCCCAGTGCCGCATAGATGCTAAAACCGCCTGTATATCCAAAGAGGTTCAACACGCGTTTACCTCTGGATAGCGACATGGTCGCGCTTCTGGCGTCCCGCTGATCGAGATAGAAACCGGTCTTGTGGCCATGAAGCACATCCGCAAAAAACTTCACACCGTTCTCAAGAAATTCAACGGGGGATTCGACATCGCCAAAATGAACTTTCGTCTCGCCTGCTGGCAAACCCTCGATCTTTCTGACGCCGACATCTGATCTCTCTATAATCGCCTTGCAATCGAAGCTCTTTTTGAGCGCATCGACTATCTCACTCTTAAAATTCTCCATGCCGGCAGAGTGCACCTGAAAGACAAATACATCCCTGTAACAATCAACTATCAACCCGGGGAGCCAGTCCGCATCGCTATTCACAAGCCTGAAGCCATCTGTGTCGGGTGGAAGAAATTTTCGTTTAGCGGCATCTAAATCTTTAAATCTTTTCACAAAGAAATCAGCATTGATAGATTCGTCAGGATAGCGGGATATGATCCGCACCCGAATCGAAGTGTTGGGGTTGTAAAAACCGATACCAAGACAAACACCGGATGATGAAACGACCTTTACGATCGAACCGGCATTGATATCAGGGGCTCGTTCTATAGCATTAGAAAAAATCCACGGATGCCCCGCCCTAACAGGCACATCGCGGTTTGGTTTGAGACAAATTTCAGATGTTTGTTTCATGCCACGACATATAACACAGACAGAACATTAAGCAATTAAAGGTTCTATAGTGAATCAAATTTTAAGCGGGAATGACAAACATGGAAATATTCACTCTTTCAAGAGAATTCGGAAACAGGCTCGAATAAGAACCCTACGATTTTTGCATCTTTAACTTTTCAAACTTTTTGACGACGATTATATCGATTGAGCGATGTTCATAATACCTTTTTTATCTCTTCGACAGTTGCCACTTTTCCGGAAAATTTAACATCGCCATCGACCGCTAACGCGGGAGTTACCATCACGCCAAAATCTGTGATGTCGGCAAGCTCTGTGATCTTCTCCATCTCAAACTCTATTCCAAGCTCTTCTGCCGCTGTTTTTGCGTTTTTATAAAGCGCTTCGCAGTTGGCGCATCCACCTCCCAAAATCTGTATCTTCTTCATATCTATTCTCCTTAAAAAAATGTTCCAAAAAACATACCTGATAACGTCGCCATTATTACGACAAGTGAAACATAGGTCAGCGTCTTTTTAGTGCCTATCACGCTGCGAATTACCAGCATATTGGGAAGCGACAGCGCCGGTCCAGCGAGCAAAAGCGAGAGTGCTGGGCCCTTTCCCATGCCGGCACCTATAAGCGTCTGCAAAATCGGTATCTCGGTGAGTGTGGCAAAATACATGAGTGCGCCAATCACCGAAGCGAAAAGGTTTGCGTGCCATGAATTTCCGCCAACCAAAGTTTCAACCCAGCGAGATGGGATCAATCCATCATGTCCCGGACGGCCTAGCAAGAACCCAGCGATCAGAACGCCGATGAAGAGCAGCGGCAATATCTGTAATGCAAAACCATAAGTGGCCTTTCCCCACAATATGATCTCCCCTTTGACAAACCATTTCCAGAGCGCAAAGATAACAAGCATTACACTGAAAAAAACTATCACTCCTTTATACAGAAAAAGGAAATACAACAAAGAATCCTTCTCAGGATATTTGCCTAAATTCACAAAGACCAGAATTAGAATCATACCTGCCAGCAAAAATATTTCCTGCCAGATGGGACGACTGATAGTCTGAGAGGATGGAACTACAAGCTTGCCAACCTCCGCGCGCGCCCTCTCCTCCTTTATATATATGAGATGCATGATGAAGCCGATGACTACACTGAAGAGGATAGCGCCAACTCCCCTTGCTACTCCAAGCTCCATTCCGAGAACCCTTGCTGTGAGTATTATCGCGAGCACATTTATCGCTGGTCCTGAATATAAAAATGCGATTGCGGGTCCCAACCCTGCTCCTCGTTTATATATGCCGGAGAAAATCGGAAGGACTGTGCAGGAACAGACGGCAAGGACCGATCCTGAGACAGAAGCGACACCGTACGAGACCAGCTTATGAGCGCGGCTGCTCAAATATTTCAGCACGGCCGCTTGGCTTAAAAATACGCTGATAGCGCCAGCAATGAAAAAAGCGGGAATGAGGCACAATAGGATATGAGCCCGCGCATACTCCTGCAATAGGGCAAATGATTCATAGAGCGGGGAATAGAAATGAAAGCGCTCAAGTGGAAAAAAATGAGCGACAAAAAAAACAGCGAGTATTATTATAAATTTTAATCGATCCTTCATCATTTATCCTTAATTTTATCCTTTATAACTTCCAATTGAA
Organism: Pseudomonadota bacterium; assembly: GCA_043818055.1. Lineage (GTDB taxonomy): Bacteria > UBA10199 > UBA10199 > 2-02-FULL-44-16 > JBDRGF01 > JBDRGF01. Next base: position 5,806 of record JBDRGF010000140.1, read on the forward strand.
TGACAGTCTCCTTATCCTTGATTCGATCCATCTGTTTTTTGGCAAGTATCAAACCATCAATATCGAGCACTGAGAATGTCGAGTCAAAAAGTTTGATACCGATCGAATGTTTCAATAGATCTCCGTAATTTCCCAATCCTTTGATCTGGCCTAAAATATCCAAATAGCCGGCATCTGTGATCAAATACAGGTTTTTGAATTTGGATAATTCCCCTGCAGACTCATTTAGAGGCTTGGTTTTTCCTATCATTCGATGTTTTGCATTGAATTGTTTTAAAACAGAAAGCAATCGCACCATATTACTCTCAGTAAAAGGAGCACATATATCAAGATCCTGAGTAAGAAGAGTTGTGCCATGAAGAGTCGCTGCAAATCCTCCCACAATGACAAATTCAACTTTATTTTCTTCCAACCTGACCAGAAGATTTTTGAAGTCCTTCATAAAGTTTTTTCCCGGCTTTTTTTATCTCATTGCTTAAATTGAGGGCATTTTGAAGAAAGATCACTCGCTCAGTAGGCGTCAGACTGAGATTGGCATCGATAAGAGAAATATCGATTCCATATTTATCCGCTTCGTTTCGTCGATTCATGCGCATATACTATATGGTATTACATCTTTTGCAAAATCAAAATTGCATTTCAGAGATCTATATTTATAATGGACACATCTAAAAACTTATTAGAACCACAGATTGTGTAGAGTAGAAAGGGGCCGCTGTTGATGCGGCGCCCTTCCCCTCATCGCACCGGACGTGCAGATTTCCCGCATCCGGCGCTCCCAGCTATTTCTCCATGAGCATGCACAAGAGAGCCTCACAAGTACACCAAACCC
>JBDRGF010000141.1:0-89207 GCA_043818055.1 Pseudomonadota bacterium
CGCTTTGTAAAGAGGCATACGCTGAGGCTGTGAAGCTTGGGTTATCGGCTATGGATGCTTTACATGTTGTTGCCGCTGCCAGAGCTGGATCCAAAGAGTTTGTTACTACAGAAGGAATAAATAAACCAATTCACAAGACAAGTTTGGTCAAAGTATCTCCATTAAAGGAGCTACCGCTGGAAATCAAAATCCAAAATGCGAAAAACGCTCTTTGATCAGGATATTGTTGCAGCTGTTTTGAGTGCAATTGTTTCAGGTTCCCTCTCCGGCGATCTGCCGACTATCAAAAGAAAAGCTGCGAGCAGGGCAACTCCGATGGGATATAGATAAATACTTCCAACCCCCATCGCCGCGGGGAGATATCCGAACAATGCAGCGACTATCATGCATATGATGGCATAAGGCATCTGAGTCCTGACGTGATCGATATGATTGCATGATGAAGCCATCGAAGAGAGGATCGTCGTATCAGAAATTGGAGAGCAGTGATCTCCAAAGATTGCGCCGTCGAGCACTGCCCCCAAAGACATAACGAAGATCACCGGGTTGCCGAGCGTGTAGGCAAGAGGTGCGACAGTTGGAAGCAATAATCCCATAGTTCCGAATGAAGTTCCGGTCGCGAATGCAACACCTGCTGAGAGCAGGAAGATTACGAGCGGTATGAATATGGGATCAAAGGAATCCTTTACTAGCGATGATAAAAAGAGAGCTGTTCCGAGGTCATCGCAAACCTGACGAATCGACCATGCTAAAACTAATATAGCCGCTGCGGGAAGGATCTTCCATCCGCCGATCCATGCAAGTGCTATTTCTTTCGGAGATAAAATCTTCTGGGATAGGACAAGCGTTGATGCGATGAGAGAGCCAAAACAGGCAGCCATGAACATGATGAGAAAGAGAGAGTTTCCATCTCCTCCGATTCGCATAAAAGATTCCTGCCACGATGCCAAACTTGTGATATTGAATGTCATCCCAGCTTCCCGAATGAGCGTCGATCCGCGGTAGAGAATTCCCCCGAGAACGAATGCTATCACCGAGAATACCGGTATGCCTGCGTTATACCATCTTTCAGGGGTTCCGGGCTTGACGTTTGTGACTTCCAGCAGTTTATCAATTTTTGGATGAGTAGTCGGTTCAGATACCTCGCCTTTTAAAAACGCTCGTCTTTCCGCTTTGAGCATCGGTCCAAAATCTCTTCTCATGATCGAAACCATGAAGACAAAGATGATTGTGAATATACAATAAAACCTGAAAGGGATTGCCTGAAGAAAGAGGGCATAACCACTAGTTGAAATACCTAAAAATTCGCTCACTTTGTGGATCTGATCGACTTCAAAGCCGATCCATGTCGAGATGAGAGCAAGACCGGCTAGCGGTGCGGTCGTTGAATCCACTATATAAGAGAGCTTTTCGCGACTCACTCTCATTTTGTCTGTGAAGCTTCTCATCGTGGTGCCGACAACTATCGCGTTCGTATAATCATCGAAGAATATCGCTGTTCCCAGGCACGAGGCCGATACACAGGCGGTGCGGGCGCTCTTTGCGATTTTGGTGATCTGATTGACCACGCCTGCCATGCCTCCACCGCGGTTGATGATGTTGACCATTCCGACGAGTATGAATACGAAGCCTAAGATTAACAGGCTGAATTCTCCGATGAAATTTCCCCAGATGTATTTGGTGGCACCATAATAAGCTGCTTTGAATGGGTTCCAGCTGTAGTTAAGCATTGCGCCAAGCCATATTGCCAGCGAAAGAGATAGGAGGGTTTTTCTCAGGCATATTGCGAGGATAATTGCGAAAAGGGGTGGAAGAAGTGATGTCCAGTTGCCTATCGGTTTGGAATTGCTGGAGAGCTCTATCTCTTCCCCATCGCTTGTGATGTGGGTTTCAATTGATAGTCTGTTTTCCATATCTGTAAAGGTGACAGCTAGGTTTGATTTTGATCTTTGATCTAATGTTATCTTCCCGGACTGAGTGAACAGCTGATTGAAGAGATTTAGATATTTTTCCTCTCCGTTGAATTGCAGTTTTGTAGATGCGATGCCATTGTCCTCGAGTGAATCTGCCGCCGAGGAAATAGCGTTTCTCATCATATTCGTCGCCGACAACTTTCTCAAATATGACCCATCTCCTTCAAGCTGGGAGGCGAGTGCAAAGACAAGAGCTGTGGCCACGATTGTGATTATGATGTTTCTTTTTTTCATGGGCGTGTTTGATTGCACCAATCGGGCATAAAAATCAAGCCTCTTTCGTATCCAGGAAATAGTTTTTTTATGAAATAGCCCCTTTACGATTATGAATAAATTAGTGTATAAAGGCTTTCAATTATGAAGGTTTATCTAAAAACATCGGTGCTCACTTACGTTCTGTTTATCTCCGTCTTTTTTTGCTCTGAGACTGGTTTTGCGGCAGTTTCCGGGGAGGCAGGGCCTATGATCGGTCTTGTCAATCAGACGAAGGTAGAGAATGTATTGATACGGGCTACGCCTCTTTTGAAGAAATTCTATATGGAGAACGGGTATCAGCCAGCCTGGAGGCTCGAGTCCGACTCATCTCAGGCAAAAGCACTGTTGTCGGTTTTAAAGGGTGCATCCGATGTCGGTCTGAATCCTGAAGTTTATCACACAAAGGAGATAGAGGCTCTGTTGACTGGTGTCGAGGGGGAGGGAAATCTTGCCGATTCCAAGGTTTTGCCCCAGCTCGATCTTCTGCTTACGGATGCCTTTTTTCTGTATGCATCGAATATCGATTTTGGCCTCGTGAATATCTACTCTGTTGAGCCCGTCTGGTTTCATAATAGCTCTGAGATCGATTTTGTTAAGATTTTAAATGATGCCCTGGATTCCAACTCTGTCAAGGAAACCCTGATCGGTTTGGCCCCATCGAACAACGCTCAATATCAGGCGATGCTCAGGGCACTGAATTACTATAAGGAAATCGCGTTGAGGGGCGGATGGCCTAAAATTCCTGAGGGCAAAAAGGGTGCAAAAATTAAAATAGGAGCTCAGAGCGGAAGTATCGTGGCTTTAAGACGGCGTCTTGAGGTTACAGGGGAGCTCGATAGCAGATTGGCCGATCCGAATGCTCTCATTGAGGAATTATATGATGAAGAGCTAATGAATGCCGTGATGAGATTTCAGGAGAGTCATGGTCTGATTCCTGATGGAATCGTCGGGGATTCGACTTTAGCCGCTTTGAACATCTCTGTTGAGGGGAGAATATGTCAGCTCATGATCAATCTGGACAGGGTGCGTTTTCTGAGCAACGAAATCAAGGATGGTAATTATTTTCTTGTGAACATCCCCGATTTCAAGGTCAGCGTATTTGAAGATGGTAAAGTCATACTGAAGCATAAGATTATCGTTGGCAGAAAGAGCCGTCCCACACCATTCCTAGCCGACGAGCTCACGCACGTAATATTTAGCCCGAAGTGGCATGTCCCTGAGACGATCCTTCTTGAGGATAAAATTCCCGCGTTAAAAAAGAATCCGGATTTCTTAAGGCGCAATAATATGAAGATGTATGAGGGATTTGGTAAGGACGCCCATCAGGTAGATCCAAGTGAAGTGAATCTCGACGAGATACGGAAGGGGAATATCCAGTATTCGATAGTGCAGGGACCCGGCGCGCACAACGCCCTGGGTGGTGTCAAATTCATGTTTCCAAATAAACACGATGTCTATTTGCACGATACCCCGGGCAAGGGTCTTTTTAATAATTCTGTGAGGTTGTTCAGCTCCGGCTGCATGCGAGTTGAGAACGCGCCTTTCATTGCCCAATATCTTTTAAAGGACAAAGATGGCTGGGACATGGAGAAGATAAAAAAATCGATGAGGCTTCCCAGCGAACTCTATGTCTATCTCGATAAGAAGATACCAATTTACGTGATCTACCTCACCGCATGGGTCGATGAAAACGGCACCGTTCAGTTCAGACGGGATTACTACGATATCGATAACGGGTTGAAGGGGATGTTTTGTTCTGGGGTTTGATTTTGTACTTTCTTTCTGCTTGTTACTTCAAACTTACTTCTTCTTCCTATAAAACTCATTCGATCTCACCTGAAGATGTTCGAAGCCGGCGGGGGCGGGGATTGTTATGCGGTATTTGCCAAAGGCTGTGTTTTGATCCGGTTTCCATGCGCCGGTCCATGCTTCGCCGGGTTTGAATGATTTGCTCTTGGGAGAGTTTAGCTCTTCCACCACTTTCCATTTTCCTCTCCGAAAGATTTCAAGGCGGGGGGATCTTTCGATCTTTTTTGAAGTTCTTGTGATATTGTCGATCACATATGTGATCTCTTCATCAGGGAGATAAATGTTGCGGTCTGTGTATGCTTCCCAGATCGTTCCTTTTCTGAAGGCGATGAGCAAACGTCCCTTTTTGTCCGGTTTATCCCAGTATCTCACATCGCCGGTATCGACGTGAACGAAGTCGTGGGCAGGATACAAGCCGACACCTCCGATTTTGAGATTTTTAGTATATTCTGAAATCATCTCTTCAGTGACTTCGTCGATATGAATATCGGCAGCGATACCGTCCATATGAAGGCTGAACTCCGCAGCGTCCACACCATTTTTCCTTAAATTGTTATTGTGATTTGGACTCCTGTATCCCGAGATCAGTTCAATTGCCTCCGCGTTGAAGTGATCCTGCAGATGGTCTAGCATTTCGATCAGTTCAATGTCTATTTTGTGCGTCTTGTTGTCAGAGCGGGATCGGAAGATAGTGACTATCCTTTCAAGCTCTTTGAAATTATATTTGTCGCCTTTGCGGTATGTTGCGTCGAGTGTTTCGTTGAGGCCGTAGCTATAGATTGTGATCTTTCCGTCGCCGGAGGGGAAGGTCGTTTTGATCTTTTTGGTTGGATAGTCGTATGTGTTCTTGCCTGATTCACCATGCGCTGACGAAGTTAGTGTCATCGCTAAAATTAAGAACGCTATCGCTAATTTGTAGTTCATCTTCCCTCCCGAAAGTTCATTGTTTAGCTTTTGTTATCTTCACAGAGCCGCTTGACGTCTGGATTTTGACCTCGTGTGTTCCTTTTCCGACTTTTGCATAGATCGAATTATTATCTATTGTGGCATCGAAGTTTACCCTGATATCGCCGGAAGATGTCTCGCCATCCAATGTGAAATCGAAATCATTTGCAAGTGTTAAATTAACGTCCCCGCTAGAGCTGTCTATTTCTATATTTCCCCTGAGCTTTGAAAGTTTGATATCTCCGCTCGTCGATTCTATGTCAACATCTCCACTGACGTCATCTATTATTAAATCCCCGCTTATATTTTCAGCTTCGATTTTCCCTTTTACGTTATTGATTTCGATCTCGCTGCTCACTGCGTTGATTTTTGCATCGCCGATGATGTTTTTGATTTTCGACCCACCGCTGACAAGTCCGATGTCAATATCGTCTTCGATGTCTCTTATGTTGATCTCTCCACTGACACAGTCGGCGTTGACAGGACCTTTGATATCAGAGATTTCAATATTGCCCGATACTGATCCTGCATTCGCGCTGAATTTCTTTGGAAGCTCCATCGTGATGTCCACCCAGTAGCTGATTTTGTTTTTGATAAAGGATTCGGGATATTTTACGTCTATTTTTAAATTTTTTCCGTCGATCTTCTGAACGACCTCGGTTTCCTTGAGCAATTCATTGATGTCCCGGTTGGTCTCCTTGCTGATATATTTGATCGCCGTCATCTGGACATCATCTCGATCCGTTCCTCTTATAACGATGTCTCCAACGGGATTAGAGATTTCAATATTGTCAGTAGAATTGTTTATTTTGATGACGTTTTCAACCTTCACCTTTTCGTGATACTTATTCTTATCGATCTCTGGAAGGTTTTTCAGGTCTATGAGGCTTCCAATCCTGATGCCGGAGTCGTTGATCCGGATCGAACCTCCCAGTGCGCTTATTCCCTTTTTGTCGATGGTTACGAGGTTTCCCTCCTTTGTGATAGCATTGATAACGGGAACCGAAATTCTATAGATGAGATACCCTGTCAGCAACCCAAAGAAGAGGATGAGCCCGGAAATTATAAGAAGTACATTTCTCACCGTATGTTTTTTTGCAGGTGGCGCGAATCCTCTTTGCTCGGAATAGTGTCTGGCCAGCTCGTCAGATGTACCGAGCTTATCAAAGACCCGATCGAGAGATTCGTTGTCGAATTTCCCATCTGATTCATTCTGCCAGCTCTCCTCGATGTGAGACTGGATCTCCTCAACTATCTCGTGTCTTTCGGTAGCCGGTAGATGTTTTAATGACTTGGATAATTTGTAGAGATATTTTCTTACTCTTCTGTTTGTCGGCATTTTCATTTCTTTCCTCCTTTGCCTGAGTTGATTATTTTATCAACATTTTTGATGAACGAATACCACGCTTCGTTTAGTGACTTGCAAACTTTGCGGCCTTTTTCACTCAGGGAATAATATTTTCTCTGTCTGCCTTGTTCCGACTCGATCCATTCTGTGAAGACGAGTCCTTCCGCTTTGAGGCGGGAGAGGATAGGGTAGATCGTCCCCTCTGTGAGCGCGATCTCTTCATTCTCCTCAAGAGATTTTACGATTTCGAGCCCGTATCCCGTCTTCTCCTGCAGGATGTTGAGAATGATCATCTCCGAGATTCCCTTCTTAAGCTGTGTTTTCCAGTTATCGACATTCATTTTTATCACCTCCTATGTAATGACCTATATAGTGTGCGGCACGATATATTGTATAACAAGGTATGTGTCAATACATAATTTCAAAGTAAACTTATTTTTTATCATACTAGGTTATTATTTTGAATTAATTGTAATCACTGGTATATTACTAGCGGATAGCGGATAGTAAAACCTAAACGCTCTACGCTATCCGCTAGTAAAGGGGGGGGGTAATGAAAAAACTTCTATTCATAATAGTCTGTTTACTTCTAACAGCAGTGGCTTGTGCTCCGACGGTTAAGGTGAAGCGTTGGGCGGCGGCGAAGTATGATATCAAAGGGGTGAAAAAGGTCGGGTTTATGAATTTCAACACGCGCCTCAATGCGGGTACGAGGGCTGGTATGATCATCCCGGAGACGCTGGAAAAGGGGCTTGTCGAAAATGGATATTTCAAAGTCTCGTCCAGGATTCAGGATAGTTATGATGAGACGATAAAGATCGAAGGGATGGATCCCAAGGATATGCTGGTCGTTGGCGGAAAGCCGGATGTTGATGCCGTTGTAAGGGGTGAAGTCAGCGCATATCTTGTCGATAGCCAAAGATCTACAAAAACAGTGCAGCGCGAGGTGGTGAGCGGCTCTCGGACAGAATACTACACGGAAAACGGTGTGCAGAAGACGAGAGAGGTTCCTGTAAAGGTGAAGAAGGATTTTATCGAACCTTATGTTGTGAAAAAGGCGTTGATAGATTTTTCAGTTGATGTTCAAAATGAAAAGGAGCGAAAGAGTATAGGTCAGGGACGTTTTAGGGATGAGAAATCGGAGGATGCCGTGGGGAACAGCGATATAGCGAGATTGTCCTCAGATGATTCTATGCTCAAATCTATTCTCAATGGTTTGACGAAGGCCTTTGTAAGTGAAATGGCCCCACACGAGGTGCGCTACACCATCAAGCTCGAAAAGGTTGAGCAATGCAAGGACTCCAACAAGCTCGCACAAAAGGGTCAGTGGGACGATGCTCTTAGCTGTTGGCAGGGAGTCTATCCCGAGACCGCATCGACAAAGTATAATATCGGAGTTTTCTTTGAAGCGACGGGGGATTTCGAAGAGGCCTATAACTCTTATAGAGAAGCCATGCGGCTCGAGAACAAGCAATTCTATTTTCAGGCCGCCTCTCGTGCGAATGCCTACACTATCGATGCAAAAAAATTGCAAAGCCAGGTTGAAGGGGAGAAATGATGAAGCGCAAATTGTTGAAAGGCATCAATCGGTTGATCACGCTTTCAAAACCTGATGGGTTGGATGCGATTGATGATGCTGCCATTATAATAGAAGGGGGAAAGTTTTCATGGATCGGTCGTGAAAAGGATATCCCCAAATCAACAGATGATAATGAAGTTTTCAATCTCAAAGATGCGCTTGTCACCCCCGGCCTTATCGATTGTCATACGCATCTGGTGCACGCGGGCACTCGGCAAAACGAATACAACATGCGCTCTCATGGCATGTCATATTGGGATATAGCAAAAAAAGGCGGGGGGATACTCTCGACAGTTAAGGCGACGCGCGAGATGGATGAAGAGAGCCTGTATGAAATTTCCGCAGCTCGTTTGCAAGACGCGATTTCAAATGGAATAACTACGATTGAAATCAAAACAGGCTACGGTCTGGATGAAGCAAACGAAATAAAGATGGCGCGTGTTATCTCCCGATTAAAAAAGTCATTTCCAATTTCGATAAAATCTACATTCTTAGGCGCGCACATTCTGCCGCCAGAGTTCAAAGGAAAGAAGTCCGAATATATAAAACTTTTGACGGACAATGTTCTGCCGCGTCTTGTAAAAGAGAAACTCGTAGATGCGTGCGATGTCTTTGTGGAAAAAGAGGCCTTTGACATGAATGATGCTATGAAAATTTGTGAGCGAGCGAAGGATTTGGGGCTAGACATACATCTGCACGTCGATCAGTTTTCAGATTGTGATGGTGGAGTTCTTGCGGCGAAGGTGGGGGCGTTGAGTGCAGACCATCTTGATCACATATCGGGCAAGGGAATTAAAGCTATGGTTGATGAGGGCATTGTTGGTGTGGTCTTGCCCGGCGCCTCTTTTTTTACAAACACCAAACGATATCCCCCGGTCAGAGAGATGATCGATAGAGGTTTAAAGGTTGCAATTTCACCCGACTATAACCCCGGAACAAATCCATCATTAAATATCATCCTCACAGCGACGATCGCAGTCAGTCTGTTCGGAATGACGATAGATGAAGCGTGGAAGGGTATGACAATCAACGCGGCTCATGCCTTGGGGATTGCAAAAGAGACAGGCTCAATAGAAGCCGGCAAGCGAGCTGACCTTTTAGTTTTCGATGCACCTGATGAATTTTATCCTATCTATTCTTATGGAAAGAATCACATATCTAGAGTTATGATTAATGGAGCGTTTGTATCATAAAAAAAGGCGGCTTGAGAAAGCCGCCCTTTTAGCTATGTTCATTATTTTACTTTTTTCTTTTAACCCTCCTTGTTCTGCGGACACTTCTCTTTTTTTGAGCCACCACTTTTACTTTTTGTCTTTCCGCCCTAAAGTTTAAGAGTCCAACTGCTGCGATCAAACTGAGAAGGATCAACAGGTTGGAATCGGAGTTAAATTTTATTCCTTTTGTGAGTGAACATTTTCCTCCGCCTCCATACTGTCGAATATCCAATTCACCACCCAACGATTGTGGTGTTGTTTCTGAAATGGCCTGCGATCCTTCTGATGAAGATTGAGGTTCTTCATATGTTTTTGCCTCATCTGGCTTTTCAGCAGCTATCGGTTCTTGTTTCGTATCTTCAACAATTTTGGGAGCTGGAATGTCTTTGCATAGCTCTGGAATACAATTGTCGAAACATATTTGGTCTATTACACAATCATCTGGATGGCATCCCGGATTTGTCAGACATTGATCCGCACACGCCTTTTGACATTCATCTGTGATATCGACGTATCTGACTCCCGTTGAGGGATAAGGTATCGTTACAAATCTCTGATCTGTTGCAAGTATTCTGTAGGGATTTCCACCTGATACTTGTGCATCCATCCAGATATTCAAAATGCGATTATCAGAAGCATTGAAAACATCGCTAAGGTTTATATCTTTAAGATACTTTCCAGTATCCTGATCAATACGGAATTCATTGTCTATAAGAATTCTTCCATCTTGATCAGGATGCGCGTCAAAAATTTGAATAGATAATTGATTGGGCATTCTTTCTACCAACAGAACATCATCAAGGTTGATTTCAAGGTGCAAGATAAACTCTTTGTCTTGATTCGAAATGCTTGCATTCATGAAATTTACTGCCTGTGCGAGTGATAATTTAGGAATTATCATTATTCCTAAAAGTATTGTTGCGGTTAGCAGCCATTTGTTTCTTTTCATAACGTCCCTCCTTGTTAGTGAATATGAATGAACCACATCTTTAGGGAGAAGCAAATAGCGTGCCAATTTTACACGGATTCTAACTAATGGATATTATTAGGATACTATGATTTGTTCTTGGTGATATCGTAAATACTAACCCATGTGTTCAAAATTTTGACACATAAAAATGACGGAATTCAAAATTGGATGAAATAATTTGGGAGAGTTTGTAAAGGTATCAAAAATTGAATGTTTGAAAGATACAATGGTTACTTGATTGGCCTGCCGAGCCGTAGCTCATTTGTTCCTTGTTGCTGTTTAGCCCGCCTACGCTTGAAAGCTTCGGCGGCGGCAGCCTTCGCTCCTAACTAAAGTTAGGAGCGAAGGCTGGTGGAGCTAAGGAGGATCGAACTCCTGACCTCTTGAATGCCATTCAAGCGCTCTCCCAGCTGAGCTATAGCCCCATGAAAACCAGCATGTACTACTTAGTATGTGTCATGTAGTCAAATCTTTTTTAATCCCGCTTCCAATTTTTTCATCATCTCGCTTTTAATTTTTTCAGCAAGTTGCGCCGCTTCACCGAGATATTTTACAGCTTCATCTTTTGTTTTCTTTACCCACTTCTTATCATCGATGCTGGCGAGATTGATCATCACATTATAATATGCACCATTAGCAGCGGCCTCTGCCGTTAAAGCCGCAACGCCTGAGTCGGAGAGGGAATTCGGATTTCCCTTTTCAACGACTTCAAGGGCTAATTTCAGAGATGGAATAGTTCTTTTTAGCGTGTTGAGCGGTACCAAAGTCGCGTTTTTTGTCGCCTCCTGAATGGCGCTAGCCCTTTTTGCCTTCTGTTCATCCGTTCCCTTAGGCATAGAGAATGAATCCATCACCTTGTTGAATGCGAATGTATCGTCATCAATCGCCTCTAACTGCTCCTTCAGGATCTTTTGTGCCTCCATACCTGCCTTTTCCATCTCAGGCTTGACCTTTTCAAAACCCTTCTTGTCGAATGTTAGTGAGGCGACCATCGAACTCAAAGCAGTGGAGAGCGCACCAGAGAGGGCTGCGACAGAACCGCCGCCTGGGGCAGGGGAGTTGGAGCTGAGCTCGGCGCAAAATTTCTCACATGTCATCGCTATCAATGGACGATTCATTTCAAACCTTCTTTCTATAATTTTTTCTTTTGGATCAAAAGGAGCTACGTCGTTCAGTCCCAGCGTGATCATCGCGTTTCTTATGATCTCTTCTTCTGTTACGCCGCGTGTTGAACCCTGTTTTTTCAAAAAGTAGAGCCCCGCCTCTGTCATCACCTGTTTTGGCACCATCCCAACAATTTCACTTCCAGTCACCCTGCATCCGAGGTTCGTGGCAAGCTCGCAGCACTTGTCATAGACGAGGTGCAAAGGTGTCTCATCGATATCGAGGATGTTCATCGTTACTTGTGCGCGGTTGTATTCGGGGATGAGCCAGCCTGTCGCCTGGACATGTTTGAAAAGCCCCGGTTCACGTTCTTTTTTGCCATCCTGACCGATTACGGTATTTCCATCGGCATCCTTTTTGAGCCTTCCGTTCTCACGGATGGTGAATGCTATCTCCTTGGCAAGCTTTGTGTTAGTGCTGTTGAGATTTATATTATAAGCGATCAGGAATTTGCGGGCGCCGGTTGTGATGACCCCAGCCTTCGGGCGAAACTCTGCCGGGCCGAAATCGGGTTTCCACTCAGGCTTTTTTAGCTTCTCTTCCAACGCCTCATATTCACCGACCCGGATGTCCGGCATCTTTTTACGTTCGGGAATTTGCGCCGCTTCTGCATACAGATAAACAGGAATGTCGAGCTCCTCGCCGACCCTTTTGCCCAGCCTTTTAGCGAGTTCAACACATTCATCCATAGTAACGTTTGACACCGGCACGAAGGGACAGACATCACACGCACCCTGACGGGCATGTTCCCCCTTGTGATGGCGCATGTCGATTAGCTCACATCCTTTTTTGATAGCCTGAAAGGCTGCTTCAAGGACGACTTCAGGACTTCCAGCAAATGTGAAGACAGTGCGATTGGTCGCCTTTCCCGGATCGACATCGAGAAGCGCAACTCCATTTACGGATTTTACAGCATCCGCTATAGCATCAATTACATTTTGATCGCACCCCTCACTAAAATTCGGAACGCATTCGACAATTTTAATCATAAGTGCCGGTAATTTACGATGCAAATCTCTTTAGGTCAACTAAAAGACAAATTCATCAGCCTGTTTGCTTGCAAAACCCTTCAATTTCCTGCTATACGACACCGCTTCGTTATGAATACCAAATCGAACATATACGACCTCAAACTGTCCGATTTTCCTGCTGTTGTAGAGGATCTTGGGCTCAAAAAATATGCTGCAAACCAGATTATATCATGGTTGTACAAGAAACGTGTATCCGGCTTTGATGAGATGACCAATCTTACGAAGGCTGTTCGTGAAACGTTAAATCAAAAATTTACATGTGAGGCTCTAAAAATTGATAAAACTTTAGAAGCCAAAGATGGTACGAAAAAGTATCGTTTTAAGCTTAGCGATGGGGAGTTGATCGAAGCGGTAGATATGCCTATGGAGAAGCGACGGACGGTTTGCATATCAACTCAGGTTGGGTGTGCTATGAATTGTGCAGTTTGTAGAACCGCGACGCTTGGGCTTAAAAGAAATCTCACGCAGGGTGAGATTGTCGGACAGCTGCTGACCATTATGAATCAGAATGCAACCCCTGTGACAAATGTCGTTCTCATGGGGATGGGCGAGCCGCTTGCTAATTACGAAGCTGTCAAAGGTGCGGTTGAGATTATGATCGACACCAGGGCGATAGAGATGTCGTACAGAAGGGTCACTCTTTCCACCTGTGGACTTATTCCGGAGCTTAAGCGATTTGTTAATGATCTGCCTGTCATGATCGCGATATCGCTATCCGCAACGACTGATGAGGTCAGGTCAAAGATAATGCCGATTAACAAAAAATATTCCATCGCGAAAATAATGGAATTTTGCAGAGAGCACTCGAAGGATTCGAAAAATCGTATCACTATTGAATATGTGCTCATCGGGGATGTCAACGATTCAAAGGAGGATGCTGCGCGTCTCGTGAAGCTTCTTCGTGGTGTAAAAGCGAAGATCAACCTGATACCCTTCAATTCGTTCGAAGGATGCGAATATAAATCTCCCTCTGAAGAAATAGTTGATTTTTGGTACAGATTTTTGCATGAGAAGGGGATTCAAACTAATGTGAGGGTGAGTCGCGGTCACGAAATCATGGCGGCGTGTGGACAATTAATCAGTGTTTAAGTGTAGAAGTGTTTGAGTTATGGAGGAAAAGAACATGACAAAAATTGGGATTATTGGTGGGTCCGGGCTTTATGATATGGATGGGTTGGAGGTTGTGGAGGAGAGGAGTGTTGAGACTCCTTTTGGTTCTCCAAGCGATAAGCTGATCTTTGGGAAATATAATGGGATAGAGATTGTTTTTTTGGCAAGGCATGGCAGAGGTCATGTGTTGGCGCCTCATGAGATTAACTACCGGGCGAACATCTACGCGATGAAGAGCGTTGGTGTTGAAGTGATAATTGCGGTCTCCGCTGTCGGTTCTATGAAAGAGAATATCAAGCCGGGTGACCTGGTTATAATAGATCAGTTTATTGACAGGACGAAGATGCGCCATCAGACCTTTTTTGAGAATGGCATCGTTGCGCATGTCTCCTTTGCCGACCCCATATGTGAAACCTTGAGACAAAAGTTGCTCTCCCTTGCGAAGGGATTAAAAACAAAAGTGCACGATGGTGGAAGTTACGTCTGTATAGAGGGCCCGATGTTTTCATCGAGAGCAGAGTCTAATATCTTTCGATCCTGGGGATGCTCTGTGATAGGCATGACAGGTTATCAGGAGGCAAGGTTAGCACGGGAGGCGGAGATCTGCTATGTCGCTATCAGCATGTCGACAGACTACGATTGCTGGCATGAGGGTGAGGAGGATGTGGATGTGTTGAGTGTTGTAGAGGTGATGAAAAATAATGTGGAAAAGGCAAAGACGCTCATCAAAGCTCTTTTACACGATATGCCAGACTTGAGTTCATGCCATTGTAGAAAGGCTTTGGAGCATGCGATCATGATGGATAAAAAATTAATCCCGGATGAGACAAAGCAAAGATTGAAACCGATAATCGGAAAATACGTAAAATAGGGGGGCTTATGTCTAAAACTTTCGATGTGATTGGATTTGGAAATGCGCTTGTCGATGTGCTGACACAAGTGGATGACGATTTTCTTGCAGCAGAGAAGATTGAAAAGGGGAGGATGATTCTAGTCGATAAGGAGAGGGCGGAACATATCCATAAAAAAATTGTGCCGGTTCATTCCGAGAGCGGTGGGAGCGTGGCAAACACGACTGTCGTAGTCGCGTCACTTGGCGGCAAGGCTTCGTATGTCGGCAAGGTGATGGATGATGATCTTGGAAAGATTTTTACGGAGGATATGTGGAATCACGGTGTTCATTATACAACGGTTCCCTCAAATGGTCCTCATCCGACAGGCAGATGCGTTTCATTTGTCACAAAGGATGCCCAGCGCACGTTCAATACATATCTGGGTGCCTGTCACGCCCTCGATGCTGAGGATGTGGATGAGGATCACATCTCTGATGCGGAAATCATATATATAGAGGGATATCTATGGGATCTCGAAGCACCACGGCAGGCCGCTGTGAGAGCGATTGATATCGCAAAGCAAAGTGACGTGAAAGTTGCTTTCAATCTTTCCGATTCCTTTTGCGTCGATCGTTACAGAGGTGATTTTCTCGGTCTGGTTAAGGATAAGATCGACATTTTGATCTGCAACGACTCGGAGATTGCTGCTCTCTATCAGACAAACACATACGAAGATGCGATGCCTCAGTTGCTAAGAGATTGCAAGTCTGGCGCAGTCACGCTCGGGAGCGATGGTGCAATCCTGATCTCGGCTAATAAAGCTCACAGGATCAAAGCTATGGATGTGAATGAAGTTGTCGATACGACAGGGGCAGGGGATGCCTTTGCAGCCGGTTTTTTATATGGCATAGCCAGAGGAATCGAGATTGAGGATGCGGGAAGATGGGGTGCCGCTGCAGCTGCTGAGATCATCAAATATTACGGACCCAAGCCAAAGCAGCCATTGCAGAAAGTTGTCATAGGGGATTGACTTTCCCATTTTTGAGCTTATCTTAAGGTGCAAATAACTTGTGTAGGGGCGGTTCGTCTGCCAGAGGCAGACAAGCGAACCGCCCATTGAGGAACATATTTATGGTTATCTACGATCTCATATGCATCAACGGTCATCAGTTTGAGGGGTGGTTTGCGAACATCAACGCCTTCGAGGCACAGTCGGAAGAACAAATGATCAGCTGTTCCATCTGTGGCGAGACTGAAGTGAAGAGGGTGCTTGCCGGCAAACACAGTCTGAAACGCAAACCTGCCGGATCAGAGACTTGCAAAGTTGATCTAAAAAACGCCAGGGTCGACCCGGAAGTTTTTATGAGGGCGTTACAGCACTATGTTAAAGCCAGTGGTGATGATGTAGGTGATGATTTTGTTGATGAGGCTATTAAGATACATAGAGGTGAAACAGATCTTCGCAATATCTACGGCACAGCGACGGATGATGGAAAGGAAGAACTCGATTCCGAAGGAATCGATTATTTTTCGTTGCTCAAATTGCCGGAGGAATCGAATAATTGAAGTGTAAAACCGAGTCTATCGTTTTACGAAAATTCCCTTATGGGGAATCCGATCTCATCATCACCCTTTTCTCTAAAACTCACGGAAAGATCAAAGGCTTCGCAAAATCGGGACGCGTCTCGAAGAAGCGTTTCAACAACTCTTTTCAAGTAGGCGCTCAGCTGCAAGTCATGTTCAACGAAAATCCCAGATCCCAGATGGTCTCCCTTCTCGAGGCCATTCCCATAAAAAAATATTCATCGGCATTCACTCTCGATTCGATCGCTAATATGATGAGGATCCTGGAGCTGGCCGACAAATTTTTGGCTGAAGGGGAGGCTTCAGTTGAGAAATATGCCCTTATGGAAAAGGCCCTGGACGGTATCACCTCTAATCAATTTGGAAAAACCGATCTGTTAAAGTTTCAGTTTGACTGGCTTATAAAGTGCGGTTTTTCGCCATGTTTCGATTCGTGTGTGCTTTGCCGGATTCCATTAAAGAGTAAGGCGGAGTGGTTTTTTTCAAGCCCCCTTGGAGGGGTCACATGCTCATCCTGCAGGACACAAGAGGGCTCGCAATTATCATCAGAATCTGTTAAACTCTTCACACATATTGGCAGAGAGCCTTTTGATTGCGACGATCACCTTTGTGCCGAGCTGGATCATCTTTTGAGCGGTTACGCGGAATATGTCCTTGGTCAGGAATTGAAAGCGAGAAGGCTCTCTAATGAGCTTATTTAATATTGTAGCTGGCGGTTATTGTAGGGGCGGTTCGCGAACCGCCCTTTCCAACCAGCGACCAGCGACGTGGTTTAATTATGCGATTACCCGGTGCATACAAATATCTTTTCGATAACAGGGAGCGGCTGACCACTCCTATCATCCTATCACTGCTCATCCATCTTATGCTCTTTTCAGCTGTCATATCCTGGACATATTTTTTCGCGCGCGAAAAACCAAAACCCGAAATTGTCGAAGTGATTCCGCTCGAGGATGACAGCGTCTATCAACTCGCAGATATAGAGCCGCCAAAGGTCGAGAAGCGACCTTTGAAATCGAAGCTCGCCGGCATGTACGACAGCACTGTTGAAAAGGAGACGGTATTTTTAACAAGAAAAAAAATAAAGGGTGAGGGAGAGGGTACGAAGCAGGGAGATGGTTTTATTGGTGAAGATAAAATAAAAAGAGATGTTTTTAGATCACAACTTGGTAATATCGTGATGAAAAATACTCCAGGATCTTATGGAATGTCCTCTACTATAGAGGATTTCTTTCCCGATTTTCATGTCGGTTCAAAGACATATCTCAATGTAAAGAAGTTTGAGGATGTGTCATATTTTGTACGCATGTCAAGAGTTATTAGAATGACTTGGAATCCTTTTCCATCTGTGAAAAATGCATTAAGTCTTGGAAAGGTTAATATGGTAAAGATAGTAACTGTAGTGGCAGTAGGTATCGGAGAAACTGGGGAGCTCGATGAACTCTTTGTAATAAAAAAATCAGGAATTCCCGAATACGATCAGGAGATATTGCGCACTATGAGGGCATCCTCCCCATTCGTCACCCCGCCGAAGAACTTCACTGAGGATGACGGAAAGCTTAGATTGTTATATTCGTTTATTTGCTATCTGTAGCAGTTTTGAAAGTTTTAGGAGTTTAAATCAAAAACATGTTTTAATCTGGAAATTTTCTCCATCACTTTCGATCTCGATATTCCCACAAATTTTAATCCTCTCATCACCACTCGAAATTGTTCCGCCCTCTGTCATATAAATTGTATCAACTTTAGCAAGTAGCCTCTCTATCACATCGGAATGAGGATGATTGAAATCATTTCCGTCACCAACCGAGATCAGCGCAATATCAGGATCGATCTCCTTTAGGAATTCTTCATTTGAACTCGTGTGACTGCCATGATGTGAGACCTTCAGTATATCTACCTTGCCGACTCGCTTTCCTAGCGCGGTCTCAACATCTGGTGTGTCGTATGGCGGCGTGCCACCGCCGCCCGTCAGATCTCCTGCCGTGAAGAGTTTTACAGCTCCATGTGTCAGGAGTATTGCAACACTGGCTGCGTTTTCGTCGAAAGACTGATTTTCGATCTTTGCCCCGCCCTCGATTTGAGCATTCGCAGCCACGACCTCCAGATGATAAGACCCAAGAGCGATGATGTCGCCGGTATGCACGCTCTTCCGGTATCTGGCAGTAACCTGTTTGTAGATCTGATACATCGTTTCCTCTGGTTCATTTTCTCCTCCTCTGTCAAATATTCCCTTCTCAGGGATGATATCGTCCTCGGTGCCCGACACTCCATCTTCACCAAGAAGAATTTCGTTTAGGCCTCCTATATGATCGTTATGATAATGTGTGATTATGATTGCGCTCAATTTTCTGATGTTATGTGCTCTCAGATATGGAAGGATTATGGATTTTCCAGCCCCAGGAGGACCGGCATCGATGAGGGCGGTATTCCCAAATTCATCCCTTACAACTATCGCATCCCCCTGACCGACATCCAAAACCGTTACGGTGACTTTGCCAGTGCTTTCCTTTCCGACGTTTTGGGATTCATTGATATGTCGTTTAAATGAAATTTCATCACCACAGCCTGCAAGAATTAAGATGATCATCATAATAAATGTAATTTTTCTCTTCATGTCAGAAAGCCATTAGCAATTTCCGTGCCGAATTTACAAAAGAGCACAAAAAAATATTTTTTTACTCCTTGTGTCATCCTCTCGTAGGCGGGGATCCAGTATTAATGGTCTTTTCCCAAATCTGGATCCCTGCCTGCGCAGGGATGACATGCGGAGAGTGTAGGCTTATATTTAAGCCTCTAAAAATTCCCGAGTGTCCGAAAATCGGACACATGAGTCCGACGATTCGGACGTTTTGCTCCGTCTGAACTCAATAAATCATTGAAATATCGTACTCTCAGTTTTGGCATCCTTATTGCATTGTCGGGTCGGCAATGAAGAAGATAATTTATTCAATAATATTTTTATCACTTTTTGGATCGCAGTCTTCATATGCCATCGAGCCCGAAGTCGGCGAGGTCTATCGGGTTGCGCTCGCTCAATCGGGCTTGCAGGAGGCCTTTGCAGATAAATGGCAAAAGCGCGCGCGTCGCTCTTCGCTACTGCCGCAGCTGCAGATCGGTTTTGTGAATCGCATCGCCAACAACGTCGATGTCGATGTAAATGAAAATGTCTATGTGGGAAGCTCGACCGTCAACGTCGGCCCTGAAGAGGGTGGCCTTAGCGAGTCATCCGATCTCAAACGCGATTTTGTGGTGAAGGCCGTCTGGAATCTCTCAGAGCTGATCCACTCCCGCTACGAGCTTGGAATTGTGAGGGAGAGGCGAAGTCTGATGCAGGCGAAGGATCAGCTGCTCGATCGTGTGACGCACGCCTATTATGAACGCCAGAGGGTGATTAAAAACATCAAACTCATAAAGAATGGAATCTATAAACTCAAAGATCCGGATACGAAGGCGCAGCTTCTTGTCGAGTTAGAAGCTAAAATCGGTGAAGCGACATCTATTCTGGATGGGATGACAAACGGTTGGTTCAACCAAAAACTAATGGAGAAATGAATATGAAAAAACAAATATCACTCACCATCATTCTTTTGATGATCGCAGCGTGCGGCATGCCCGGGGTTGCGGATTTTGAATCGCTCCTCGATCATCAGCCTAAGGTGATAAAAATATTACCTGATAAGGGTGAAGAGTTGAGTGCCGTATCTAAAGTAGAGGTATTTTTCTCTCAGCCGGTGAAAAGCTCTTCGATCAACGAGGAATCGTTCATAGTTTCGGTAGCTCCTGCGGGGGGTGATGAAGCCTCCATAACAAAGGATATGCAGGCTGGCAATCTCAAGGGAGTCGATGGGGAATTCGAGGTGGATGCCGAGGGTAAGGTCGCGACATTTTATTTCAGCGATGATGGAAAGGATGTGAAGATGTACGCTGTTTTGATCAACGACCTCGTCGTGAACGAATTGAACGTGCCACTGAACCAAAACCGCGGAAAAAGCCCTGAGCCTTTTTTCAGCTATTTTTATACAGGAAAGTCACTTGAAGTTATAGAGGGCTCGAAGAATCCTGTATCTGGTGGAAGCCCGAGTGGAGGGGGCTTAAACCCAGCTGAGAAAAAAGAGAGAATCGATCCTGAAAAGGTAGCCATCAACGAGGTCTATTACGACGCGGTCGGAAAGGACACAGATGGAGATCTCTTCATAGAGCTCTCTGGGACGCCTGAAGGTGACATCAGCGAATTTGTTATAAACCTCGTCGATGGAGATGGAGGGCTGATCAAAGATACGATAAAGATTCCGGAGGATTCGTATATACCGGATGATGGGATTTATCTCATAGCCGACAGCATCACAGGACAGACAGGGAGCCGGGTTGAGGGTTCCGATTTCATCGACAACTTCGATCCGCAAAACGGCCCCGATGCCGTCCAGCTAATCGGTCGTGATGGTTCACTTTGGGATGCGATGAGCTACGGTGATGTCTCTGTTACGACTGCCGAAAATGGACTGGCTATTTTCGAAGGAGATGCAACCCCGCTAGTGAACAACGGCCAGAGCCTCTCAAGAAGGGGTGGCATAGATACAGACGACAACCTCTCCGATTTTGAGGTATTGGATGTCCCAACCCCGGGAGAACTTTGAAAAATGCAAAGGTGCATGTGGAATGTGGTTTTAACCCTTCCCCCTTTTTGACGGGGGCAGGTGCCCGTAGGGCGGATGGGGGTGAGTTTTTTATCCCTCAACCCCAACTTTAACGTTCTTAGGCTAATAGCCAAATATTGATATTTTTCTCTTGCATCGAACTGGCATGTGAATATACTGCCGGGCCAATAGGGCGGTTTTCTCGAAGTGGGCAAGAAAAGCCCACTTTTTTTTAGCCGGAGAGGAATTATGATAGGCGAGGAATTTTTTTTAACGGTAGACAAGCTGACAGCTAATATATTTTCAAGCATTGGGTTTGAACTGATCGACTGCCGCCTTTTTCCATCACAAGGTAAAAAAATATTGAGAATTTATATAGATAGAACCGACGGCAAAAGTGTTACTATAGATGATTGCGCGAAGGTCTCCCATGCTGTTGAAGATCTTTTTGCAGTTGAATTAAATATGGAGGGAAGTTTTAATTTAGAGGTCTCCTCGCCGGGCATCGACAGACCGCTTAGAAGAAAAAGGGATTTTTTGAAGTATTTAGGCTTTTGGGTAAAGCTTAAGACTGAAACTCCTCTGGATGGTAGATCGAATTTTAAGGGTGAACTGAGGTATTTTGATAACGATCAGTTGACAGTTTTTATCGACGGGGTCGAGTTCAAAATTCCTTTTGAAAAGGTATCCGAAGCTCACCTCGTGCAGGGCGAGATTTTAATGACAAAACAATAAATTGAAAGGGGTAAGAAGTATGTTTCAAAATTTAAATCGGGTATTAGAGCAAGTTAGCAGGGATAAAGGGATCCCAAAAGAATTTTTGGTCGATGCCATTGAGAACGCTTTTCTTACTGTAGCGCGGAAGAAATGGGGATATCTGGGAGAACTGGAATCGCATTACAACGAGGAGATGGGAGAGATAGAACTCTTTCAGTTCAAAGAGGTCTCCGAAAAGGTCGAGGATGAAAATACGCAGATGACATTGCAGGAAGCCAAGAAGCTCGATCCTGATGCCGAATATGGCGATAGCTTAGGTGTCAAGATGAGCCCTTCAGTATTTGGCAGAATCGCCGCGCAGACTGCCAAACAGGTCATCATACAGAAGGTGAGAGAGGCCGAGCGCAACATAATTTATGAGGAATACAAGGGCAGGATAGGCGAGATTATCACTGGCATCGTGCGCAGATTCGATCGCGGCGATCTGGTCGTCGATCTTGGTCGTACCGAGGCCGTCGTTCCTAAACAGGAACAGGTGCAAAGTGAGAATTTCCGCGCTGGAGATCGTATTCAGGGCTTTTTTCTCCGTCTCGATAAAGAGAGCCGTGGCATTCCGCTCGTCCTTTCGCGAAAAAATATTGGATTGCTCAATGAACTCTTTTCCATGGAAGTGCCTGAGATTGCAGAGGGAGTGGTGGAGATCAAATCAGCCGCCCGTGAACCGGGTGTCAGATCAAAAATTGCAGTCTATTCCCGCGATTCAGATGTCGACCCGGTTGGCGCATGTGTGGGAATCAAGGGTTCCAGAGTGCAGAGTGTCGTAGGAGAGCTCAAAGGGGAAAAGATCGATGTCGTTTCATGGGACGATGATCCGGCGAGATTTGTATGTAACGCCATAGCCCCCGCAGAGGTTGTCAAGGTAATCATAAGAGAGAGGGAGCATGGTATGGAGGTCGTTGTGCCGGATGATCAGCTTTCTCTGGCGATCGGCAGAAGGGGCCAGAATGTAAGACTGGCAGCCCAACTCACAGGTTGGAACATCGACGTTTACGCAGAAACCAGGATCGAGGAGATGGCATCGAGGGCAAGAAAGGTGCTCACAAGGGCATTGGAAATAGATGAAGGCTCAGCGATGATATTTTACTCCCATTCCTTCAGATCCATCGAAGATATTGCAGAGTGTACGTTGGATGAATTTATAAAACTTCCCGGATTGGGTCAGGAACTTCTAAATATTGTCCATCAGAAATCAAAAGGGCTGATTGCTGAGGGCAAGTCATCCGATAGCTTTTTGCAAGATGTGATCAAGGAGGAGATGGCTGCGAAAGCTTTAGTTGCGGAAGAAGAATTAAAGCTCGCAGAGAAGGCAAAGGCCGAAAGAGAAGAAGCTGAGAAGGTAGAGGCTCAGGAAGCAGAGGCCGAGAAAGCAAAAGCTGAAAAAGAATCTAAATCTGAAGAGACTTCGGATGAAAATCTTGAAGAGACCGTTGTGGATGAAGCTGAGCAGACACAAACCGAAGAGACAAAAAATAATGAATAATGAATAAGGAATAAAATCATGACAGAAGAGAAACTCCCTGGAAATGAGACAGAATCAAAAGCGGTAGTCGAGCGTAGGTTGAAACCGACACTCATTAGACGGCGCAAAAAACCGACTCCGCCTGTAGAGGAAACTAAAGAATCGACTCTTTCAGCCGAAGAAGCCGCAGATGAGGCGAGCACAGCTGAACAAGCTCCAGTCTCATCTGAAGAGCAGTCTACAGAAGCTGTCCCGGATGTTAAAGGATCCGAAGAGTCCAAGGCGGATTTCCAAGTCTCAACAGAGGAAAAAAAGGGAGATCAGACTGAGGTAAGACCCAAAAGGATAGGCGTTGTCGGCCATATCGATCTAGTCGCCCCTGAAGTCAAGGGTGAATGGAAGCAGGATGAGAAGGCTCAGTTACCGGTCAGAAAGGTTGCCAAAAAGAAAAAGAGTAAGGCGGAGCTCGATTACGAAGCTATTCAAAGGGCGGGAGGTCTTAAGAGTTACGCAGAGGTAGTGAAAGATGAGGTTGTTGGTGCTCCATCAGATGAGACTCTTACGGTTGAGCCTGCTAAAGATCGTGTCTTTCGTCCTACAGTATCAAAAAGAAGAAAGACGACCAGAAGAGAATTTAAGCAGCCTCAAATTACTCAGAGAAAAGAATCGAAAAGAGTCATACGAATTGAGAGCAAGATCAGTGTTGGCGAATTGTCCCAGCAGCTTGGAATCAAGGCGGGTGAGATCATCAATCGCCTGATGGCCCTTGAGATCATGGCTACGATAAATCAGACCATGGACGCAGATGTCGCTGAGATGATAGCTCAGGAATATGGATTCAGGGTTGAGAAGACCGGTATTAAGGAAGAGGATGTATTTGCGATTTCCCATGAGGATAAAAAAGAGGAAAATCTTATATCCCGGCCGCCGGTAGTGACGGTCATGGGTCATGTCGATCACGGCAAGACCTCTATTCTCGATGTAATCAGAAAGACCAAGGTTGCCGAAGGTGAAGCGGGCGGGATAACACAGCACATCGGCGCTTATGAGGTGAAGATTAAAAAGGGTTCGATATCCTTTGTCGATACCCCCGGTCACGAAGCCTTCACGAAGATGAGGGCTCGCGGCGCAAAGGTCACCGATATAGTAGTTTTGGTTGTGGCAGCCGATGATGGTGTCATGCCGCAGACGGTCGAGGCGATAGATCACGCCAAGGCCGCAGGAGTTCCGATCATAGTCGCAGTCAATAAGATAGATAAAGCAAACGCACAGCCGGATCGTGTAAAACAACAACTCTCCGAGCACGGTCTAGTTTCCGAGGAGTGGGGAGGCGAGACGATCTTCGTATTCACATCCGCGGTCAAAAACGAGGGTATCGATAAACTTCTCGAAATGATCATTCTTCAGGCGGAGATCCTCGAACTCAAAGCAGATCCTACAGTCCGCCCGCGGGGAATTGTGCTTGAAGCTAAGCTTGATAAAGGCAGAGGTCCTGTTGCGACTGTCCTCGTAAAAGAGGGAACTTTGAAAAAGGGTGATTATTTAGTGTGTGGAGATCACAGCGGAAGGATCAGATCGCTCGGCGATGCTCATGGAAAGAGTTTAGTAAACGCTACTCCATCGATGCCAGTCGAAATACTTGGGTTATCAGGCGTTCCAAGCGCGGGAGACGAATTTATTGCAGTTGAGGATGAGAAGGATGCCCGCACTATCAGCCATCAGAGACAGGATAAGAAGAGAACGGATGAACTGGCAGGCTTATCGGCTAGTTCGCTCGAGCAGCTTCAGCAGATGATTTTGGATGGTGAAATAAAGACACTCAATCTTGTTGTCAAAGCGGATGTGAGAGGCACCTCTGAAGCGGTCGTAGCATCTGTTGAAAAGATCTCAACTGATAAAGCCAAGGTGAAGGTTATCCATACAGGTGTCGGCGGCATTTCCGAAAACGATGTTATGCTTGCTGCTGCATCGCAGGCAGTTGTCGTTGGATTCAATGTTTCAGCTGATGGGAAGGCCAGAGAAGCCGCTCAGCGGAACCATACAGAAATAAGAACATATAAAGTCATATATGAAATGATAGATGACATCAGAAAAGCACTCACAGGTTTGCTCGAACCGACGAGGACAGAGGTCGTATTGGGCAGAGCTCAGGTGAGGGATGTTTTTAGAATATCCAAGGTCGGTGCCATCGCAGGTTGCATGATCACATCAGGAAAGGTCATCAGAAATGCCCGCGTCAGATTGCTGAGAGATCAGGCGATAGTTTTCGATGGTGTAATTTCTTCGCTAAAGCGATTTAAGGATGATGCCAAAGAGGTGCTGGAGGGTTACGAGTGCGGCATTGGTATTCAGGGATATAACGATATCAAAGTCTCCGATGAGATCGAGGCCTATATAATAGAAGAGAAGAAGGGGGTTCTGTAAAAATAGCATGTGGCATTATTTCGTGAGGCGTGGGGGAATTATTTTAGTCTTTTGACCAACGCTTCACGAATTTCATACTACATACGATTTTTCCGAGTAACTGATTATGTCCAGAAATTTACCATATAAAAGATTTGAAAGGGTAGCCTCCCAGATTTTCGAGGTTATATCAGAGGCCTTTTACACCGAGTTGGGAGGGGCTTCGCTCATGGACGTTCATATCACACAGGTCAGGGTAACTCCGGATCTAAGAACTGCCAGAGTTTATTTCCACATAATGAATAATAGCGAAGAGAGGTTGAAAGAGGTCACGAAAGCGATGGAGCTTCTTAAGGGAAGGATGCGAAAGTTAATTGGAAGTGAACTTAATCTCAAATACACTCCAGAAATTAAAATATTTTACGATGAAGGTGTAGACGCATCAGAGAGAGTGGATCAATTATTGAGGGGGAACATTTAAGATGCAAGTTGAAAAATTTGCTGCGCTCGTCGACGCAGCAAAAAAAATTCTTATAGTATTTCATGTCAACCCAGATGGCGACGCGATCGGATCAGCTCTGGCTCTAAAACGCATGTGTGAGAAGAAAAATAAAGAGGTTACTGTATATTGCAAAGATACTGTACCATGGAACCTGAAGTTTTTAAACGGTTCTGAAAAAATCGTCAGCACTTTAGAGGGCGAATTTGATCTCACTATCATTCTAGATTGTGGTTCAGCGTCCAGAGTAGGAAATACTTTTGAAGAATTTGAGGGAAAGGGAAAGGTCGTTGTCATCGATCATCATATCGATAACGACCAGAAGGCTGAGCTCAAGATAATTGATCAGAAGGCTGCTGCTGTCGGTGATCTGCTCTTCAGACTCTTCAATGAACTTGGCTGGAAGATGGATGCAGAAGTTGCCCAGGCTCTATTTTGCGGCATTGTCACCGATACCGCTTTTTTCAGGTATAGCAACGTTTCTGCTGGTCTGTTCGAACGCACAGCGGAACTTGTGAAGTTGGGTGCTTCCCCCTGGGAAGTAGCAAAGCATATGGAGGATGAGTATCCTCTCAGCCGCTTTAAGCTTGTGGCTTTGGCTATGAACAGCATGGAGACCTTTTTAGGTGGAAAATTTTGCAGCATGTTCGTCACTGAAAAAATGTTTAAAGAGGCGGGTGCGACGATGGAGCAGTCCGAGGACTTTTCAGAGATACCGAGGTCTGTGGAGAATGTGGAAGTTTCCGCGCTTTTCAGGGAGAAATCTAAAAATGTTATCCGTGTTAGCTTAAGGTCAAAGGATTACGTGAACGTATCAGATCTGGCAAAAAAGTTTGACGGTGGAGGTCACGCGAGGGCTGCGGGTTGTACGATAGAGGATACCATCGACAATGCGAGAAAATTTATTATAGAAGCAGTGAAAGGGAGTTTTCAGTGAACAGTTTTCAGTTAAGAGCTCGAAATGTAGAGCTTTAAACTGTGAACTATAAACTGTAAACTGTGAACTTATTATGGACGGAGTAATTGTAATAAATAAACAAATTGGGCCTACCTCACACGACGTTGTGAACAGGGTGAGGGTGCTTTCGGGATCGCTTAAGGTTGGTCATCTGGGTACACTCGATCCGCTCGCATCCGGTGTCCTGCCTTTAGTGTTGGGAGCAGCGACAAAGCTGGCATCGAGTCTGGCAGGGAGCGAGAAAATTTATGAGTTTACCTGCTGCTTTGGCGAGGTCAGGACTACCGACGATTCAGAAGGTGAAATAATTTCGAAGAGAGCTGTGCCGCAAAACCTTTTGGAAGAGTTGAGAGAACTTCTTCCAGGTTTTATCGGAGTGATTGATCAGAGACCTCCGCTTTATTCGGCTATCAAGATCAAGGGCAGGCCGATGTATAGCTTGGCGCGCAAAGGTAAAAAGGTTGAAGCGCCCCTGAGACGGGTCACGGTTAACGAACTAAAAATTTTGAAGAGCGATGGAAACAGGGTCAGAATGTCGATCGATTGTTTGAGTGGTACCTATGTCAGGAGCATATGCAGGGATCTGGGGTTTAAATTGGGATGTGGGGCGTATGCCTCTGATATCTTTAGACTCAAAAGTGGCCGGTTTACTATCGATCAGGCGATCACAATGGACATACTGGAGAAGAATCCTTCTCAGATGCATAAACATATTATTGGGTTGGAGGCTTTAAAGAGCAAAGGCGCGTGTAGCATGATCACGTGAAGCGTCCGCCCGTGAAGCGTGAAGCGCAATAATTTTGTCCTTCCCCCTAAACGGGGGAAGGTGGCCAACGGCCGGATGGGGGTGAGGTTTTCACCACATGCTACATGCGCTTTTAAAAAACACTTTACAGTTAAATATAATTTGTGATAAGGAGCCCGAACTATGAGATTAGCTAAAGAAACAAAACTGGGACTGATCAAAAAGTATTGCAAACATGAAAAGGACAACGGCTCTGCCGAGGTGCAGGTTTCTCTGCTCACTGAGAGGATAAATTCCCTCACTGATCATTTTCGTGCAAACGAGAAGGATCATCACAGCCGCCGTGGTTTGTTGCTGATGGTCGGTCGCAGAAGAAAATTGCTTGGATATCTCAAAAAGCACGATTTTGAAGGTTATAAAAAATTGATTGCTGAGTTGGGAATTCGTAAATAAGCTGGTTTAAGGGATTTGGGCTGATAATTTTAATGAACTGTCGATCAAATGACGGTTCATCCAAATTATCAGTTGCCCTTCTAATAAAACTAGCCCTTACAATTCTTAATTTAGCGCCAAATTGATGAGTCACAGGTAATCAAAAGTGATTGCTTTGTCCATTGTGCGTTTGAGCACAGATGCCGACTCTCAATTCAAAGGAGGAAAAATGGTAGAACGTGTAAGTGCTGTAGTGGGTGGTAAAGAGATCATAATCGAGACAGGAAAGATTGCCAAACAGGCCGGTGGCTCGATCACAATCAGGATGGGAGATACGATAGTTCTGGTCACAGCTACGGCAAAGACGGAGCCATCTGAAAATAGGGCTTTTCTGCCGCTCTCCGTTGATTATATTGAAAAGACCTTTGCCGCGGGAAAGATTCCCGGCGGATTTTTTAAACGAGAAGGGCGTCCCACTCAGCAGGCGACTTTGACGAGCAGATTTATCGATCGTCCGATCAGGCCTCTATTCCCAGAGGGTTATTTCAATGAGACTCAGGTAATTGCAACTGTCTTATCAGCTGATACTGAACATGCGCCGGATATGTTAGCGATGACTGGGGCATCAGCAGCTTTGATGCTCTCACCAGCACCCTTTAAAGGGCCTATCGCAGGAGTTAGAGTAGGAAGAATCGATGGTAAATTTGTAGTCAATCCGAGTGAAGAGGCGTTGGAAAAATCCGATATCGATATCATTCTTGCAGGCAGCAAGGATGCCGTCGTCATGGTTGAGGGTGGAGCTAAGATTGTTCCGGAGAAAGACATATTGGACGCGATTGCCTTCGGACATAAAGAGATGCAGCCACTTATCGATGCTCAAATTGAACTACAGAAAAAGGCTGGAAAGCCAAAATTGGCGGATCCTGTTTTGGAGGATAATTCTGAAATGGATAAGAAGGTCGGGGATCTGATAGGCAAAGATTTAAAGAAGGCAGTTACGATTCCGACCAAGCTAGAGAGATATGCCGCAATCGATGCAGTTGCAAAGATGGCTGTTGAAACGTTGGTTACAGCCGATGATGATGCAGATCTTAAGTATAAGGTGCTAGGTTCCTTTTCAGAATATAAAAAGAAATTGGTCAGAGGAATGATCTTGTCCGATGGTGTTCGTATTGACGGAAGATCTCTTAAAGATGTTAGAGATATCACTTCTGAAACATCTTTGTTGCCCAGGGCACACGGTTCTGCGCTTTTTACACGCGGTGAAACCCAAGCCATAGTTACAGCAACTCTGGGAACTAAAGAGGATCAGCAGATGATCGATGGTTTGAATGGTAAATATGATAAGAAATTCATGCTTCATTATAATTTTCCTCCCTTTTCTGTCGGAGAGGTGAAATTTATGAGATCTCCAGGGCGTCGCGAGATTGGTCACGGAGCCTTGGCTGAGAGGGCGATAAAGGAAGTTTTGCCAGACACAGAGAAGTTTCCGTACACTATAAGGGTGGTCTCCGAGATCATGGAGTCTAACGGTTCATCATCGATGGCGACTGTATGTGGCGCAAGTTTGTCACTTATGGATGCAGGTGTTCCGTTGAAAGCCCCTGTTGCCGGCATTGCTATGGGATTGATAATGGAGGGCGAAAAATCTGCGGTGCTGACAGATATCCTTGGTGATGAAGATCATTTAGGCGATATGGATTTTAAGGTTGCGGGTACTTCAGAGGGTATTACTGCAATTCAGATGGATATAAAAATAAAGGGGCTGAGTTACGAGTTGTTATCTGAAGCTTTAGAGCAGGCTCATGGGGCAAGATTGCATATACTGGAAAAGATGTCTGCTACTCTGGATAAATCCAGAGAAAATTTATCCCAATATGCGCCTAAACTCACCAGACTGACTATTCCTGTCGAGAAGATCGGGGACCTTATCGGTCCGGGCGGAAAGAATATCAGGAGCATAATCGAGGTGACTGGTGCCAAGGTGGACATCAATGATGATGGAACTGTTATAGTCGGAGCTGTTGATCAGAAGTCAGGTGATGCTGCTGTGAAGCTCATCATGAGATACACGCTGGTCCCTCAGGTTGGAAAATATTATAAGGGTAGAGTTGTTCGTGTAGCTGACTTCGGTGCATTTGTCGAAATATTGCCAAAGACCGACGGACTCGTGCATATCTCTCAGCTACAAAATGATAGAACCAACAGAACGACAGATGTCGTGAATGTCGGAGACGAGGTCATAGTCAAGATTCTTGAAATCGACAGAGAGACAGGAAAGATCCGTCTGTCGAGAAAAGATGCGCTCGGCTACGAAGGCAAACTGGAAAATGAATAAATAAATAGCTGTCAGCTATCAGCTCTCAGTGTTCAGCCAAAATGAAGGCGGGTTTCCAACCCGCCCTTTTTTGTTCTTTTCTTTGCCCTTCCCCCTGAACGGGGGAAGGTGCCCGCAGGGCGGATGGGGGTGAGCTCTATTTGTTAGAGGAGTGAGAGAAGTCTACAATTCTCCCAACTTGTTGATCAATTTTTCCACCTGCTTTTGTGTTTTGTCGATCGAAGCGCTGTTATCTATTGTATAATCAGCTGAGTCGATTTTCTGCCCCATCGGAATCTGCGAATCCATAGCTAGTTTGAGAGTCTCTTCATCCCAGGCGAATTTATTTTTGCAACGCTTGAGCTGCTCATCCTTTTCGCATGTCACCACGATTACAACATCCATAAGATCTTCCCATCCTACTTCAAAGAGCAAAGGGACTTCGATTATCACTGATTTAGCGTTGTGCTTTGTAAGCTTTGATATTTCAATTTCTATTTCCTCCTTCACCTTCGGATGAAGCAATTTTTCCAAAAACCTTTTTTCTTCCTTGTCGCTGAATATAATTCTGGCAAGATTTTCACCGGATATATGATCCTTCTTTCCGAGGATAATACTGCCGAAATGTTCAAAGAGAATCTTCCATGTGTGTGAGTGAGGTTTCATGAGATCATGGACGATCTCATCCGCGTTGATGACGGGGAGTCCTAGTTCCTTGAAAAAAGCTGTGACAGTCGATTTGCCCGTTCCAATGTTGCCGGTGATTGCAATTTTCCTAGCCATCGTTTTGCTCCTTATCTTTCTTAAATGCACACAATACATCGACCGCGGCCCTAGTGCCGATCTCTCCCAAACTTACCAGTTTTTCTATTATTTCGCTCTCTTCAGATTGGCTGCATATGAGAAGCTTTGTCGCAAGAGAAGCTGCTTCTTCCCAGTTCTCGCTGAATTTCGCATGTACCTGCTTTATCTCAGGCTCCAACAGCTCCTGCTGCTCCATCGTCCATGAGACGATATCGACAAGATCCTCTTTCTTCCAATCGTGCGATGTTAGCTCTTTTGATTTGATTATTTTTTCGTAGAGTTCTTTATTTTCGGGGGCTAGTTCGATGGCCTTTTTATAATGCTTGATCGCAGCCTGCCATTTTTCTTTGGCGAATGCCTCGTCACCTTTTTGTTGAAGCGATTTAGCCTTTTTTAAACTATCATCCTTTTTCTTCATCGATGATCCTCTGAGCCTCTTTTATTAAAATATCCGGTTCGTTCATCTCAGGATTGTCCAGCACCACTTCTACTAGTTTATTCATAATTTGTCCAATAATTGGTCCCTCTTGGATATTTAGTTTCATAAGATCATGGCCATTTATTTTTAAATCCTTAGCACCAAACGGCGGTTTTTTAGCCAACTCCTCTCGTATTCGTGATCTCAGCTTCTCCACACCCCGCGTGCTCATCGGGTGCTTTCCCCCTCTGTTATCGGCAAGTCTAAAGTCGAGCAGGAGAAAGATGTTCTCCTGTCCGACCTTCGAGACGAATCTGCGAATAGCCCGATCGGTGAAGTGTGACTTAGTTTCAAACATGTGATTTTCAATGATTGAACAGACGAGCTGTATATCAACATTACACGTGGTTGCTTTGAGGCGCTGTAAAATTCGTTTTGCAAGCCTTGCAGATACTATCTGATGGCCAAAGAATACGATCGCTTTAGCTTGTTCATCGTATCGCTTGGTCTTTTTCTTGCCAATGTCGTGCAAGAGTGCTGCAAAGAGGAGGTTTAAGTTTCCCCTGTTTTCAACCATATCGTCGTTTGCCGCTGCATCTAGTACGCGCATCGTATGGTCATAGACATCCTCTCCCGGCTGTTTATCCTGTTCAATATCTTTGAGGGCAGCGACTTCGGGGAAGATAATCTGCAAAAGTCCCGTCTCATACATCGCGTCGATGCCGATGGATGGTTTTTTTGCTCTAAAAAGTTTTGTAAGCTCAGCTATGATCCTCTCGGAAGAGACGGAATTAATCAACTCTGCATGACTCCTGATCGAATCGAATGTTGCCTCATCAATTTTAAAGTTGAGGCGCGAAGCGAATTGTATGGCTCTGAGCATACGAAGAGGGTCATCTTCAAATGCCTTGGGAAAGACTTGCCTGATAAGTCTTTTCTCGATATCGGATTTGCCGTTGAATGGATCGATCAGTAATTCATTTTCCAAATCATAAGCCATAGCGTTTACTGTGAAATCCCTTCTTCCGAGATCATCTTCCACCTTAAGGGTATGATCGAAGTCGACTTTGAAATCCTTGTGCCCGACGCCAGTTGAGAATTCCTTGCGGGGGAGGGCGATATCAATCTCCTTATCCGTTTCCTGATGAGGATAGAACTTGACGACGCCAAACGATTTTCCGACGAGCATGACCTTTCCAAATGGCTTGAGTGTCGATATCAGCGAATCGATAGGGAGGTTGCGAATGAGGTAATCGAGATCCTTTCGCTCTCTGCCCATCAATCGGTCCCTGATAGTGCCTCCGACCTCGTAAATTTGAGCGCCATTGGCTATGAGTGCTTTTTGATACGGTTTCATCATTAAGAGTATGTTAGAGGGAGAGCAGCTGTTGTATGTTGGCATTCAGTCTGGCCTTCATGAGCCAGCTGTTAAGAAATGATGGTCCTTCTTTGGGTTCGCTTTTCTTCGCCGTGACATCTTTTAGCCTGACCAGATAAATTTTCCCAGCCAGTTCAAACGGTTTTTCAGCGACAGGGTTTTCTTTCGTCAAAGTGAATATCTCGACGTATTCGTCGAATCCCCCTCTGCCATAAAGGAGTTTGTTTCTCTGTGATATTCCCGCAACCTCGGTTTCTTTCAGTTCAAGGCCATATTTTTTTGCGACTTTATTCCACTCATTCTCCCCTTTGGTGTTCAGGATACTGTGTGCGATGTTTTTTGCCTCTATTTCATCTGTGATCTTCTTCTCGTCGAGGAGTCTCTTCGGGTCGATCTCAATTTCCACAAAGGTCCAGGAATTGACCATATCCTCAGGATTATTCAAAAGGGTAGGCTCGGTAAAGAGCTTACTCACTGTCTGAAGCTTCATGTCATCCCTTCGCAAACTCTCTAAATTAAGGCCATATCGCATCCTGAAATATTCAAGATTTTCCAGATATAATTTCATATTTTCAGGGTTTTTTGTTCCAATCTCTCCATTTATTATGCTCTCAGTCAGTTCCAGATCGGAAATCTTTATTCCCAGCTGGTTTGCCAGGTTGAGCCTGACTTGACGATTGATGAGGGCGTTCAACACGCTCTGCTTGATGTACGGTTCAAACTGCTCGCGGCTTTGTTGATCCTTCATCTCCTTAGAAAACATCTGCCATTGCTGGCCAAACATGAGCTTGAACAGCCCGATGCTGACATTAGACCCATCCACGCTCACTAAGGTAGCCTGATTGTCATTTTGGGGCGCTCTGCTTATCCTCGACCAGCCATAGAAGAATACGAACACGAGGACGATGGCACCAAGCATAAACTTGATAAGCCAAGACTTTGAATGTTTTCTCATTATATCTAACATGTCGCGCAACTTATAGAAACTTATGGGAGAAATCAACAGGAAAAGCAAAAAACGCATGTAGCATGAAATTCGTGAAGCGTGAAACGTTGGTCGAAAGACTAAAATAATTTCCTTGCGCTTCACGCTTCATGCAATCATGCCACATGCGCCTTTATTAAGATTTCCCAACTTATATTGACACAACGTAATCGCAGCGATTGCAGCTGTCTCGACCCTTAGGATCTGTGGGCCTAAGCTTACAGATATCGCGCCCTGAGAGCGAGCCATTTTAACTTCGTCTTGTGCGAATCCTCCCTCGGGTCCGATAATTATGAGAGGTTTTGCGGTATCCTTTGTGAATGCGCGATCGAGTGTGTTTTCGGTCTCTCCCTCCCAGAAGATGAATTTTGAGTGATAGCTTCCCAGTTGCTCGCAGAGGTGATGGAATTCGATCGGGGGATATACGACCGGTTTCAAGGGGAGGCCGGATTGTATGGCTGCAGAGAGTGCGATTGAGTTCCAGCGTTCTAGCTTTTTAGATGTTGCGCTCTGAGAAAACTTTGGGACAGTTCTTTCGCTCTTAAATGTGACAATCTTAGGCGTACCTAATTCCACTGCCTTTTGTATTATCAGCTCTAATTTGTCATGTTTTGTAATAGCGATAGCCAGCGTTGGAAGATTTGATGTGTCGATCGTTGGGCGCTCATCTTCGATCGTTACAGTTAGCTCTTTTCGCCTTACATCCATTATTCGTGAATTATAAGAGCGACCCTTTCCATCCGAGAGGGCGATCCAGTCGCCTGTTTTCAGACGGAGCACGTTGATGATATGGTGTGCCTCTGGCCCTTTGAGAATGATCTCGGTTCCTTCTGAAATATTCTCTCCTATAAAGAATTGTGGCATATATTTATCCTTTCACAACTCACCCCCATCCGGCCGCTGGCCACCTTCCCCCGTAAAGGGGGAAGGGCATAGATGTAGAGATTTTTTTAATGCAATTTTGTTGGGAGTTTATATACTGCGCAGAATAAATCAAGGAATCAGAATCGGGGGGATTATGGAAAACAGGTGGGAGGGTAAACAGGGAAGCTGGCCGAATCGATTTTATGCCACGTTAAAAAATTCTCTACTTCATCCAACGGCGTTTTTTTCAGAGATCGCAAAAGGGGATAACTTTGCGAGCCCGATCCTATATGCTCTTGTGAATTCAGCTATACTTATTTTCGTCTCTGCGCTCTTCAGCTACGCCGTCAAATTTCACCTCTTGCCGACTGTGGGAATGAAGCTGACCAGCCCAAGCGTTGCCTCAGGTTTTTTTGCAGGCCCCGGGGCACTTGCTATCGCTATTTTTATCATCCCGTTTGTGGTAGTTGGTTATTTTATAACCGCCGCGCTCTTTCACATGGGTTTATACATAGTGGGAGGGGTAAAACAGTCATTTATCGCCACATTTCGGGTTGTCTGCTATTCAACGGGAGCCCAGCTCTTTGCTATAATCCCGTTCTTAGGAGGGATCGTCGCAGGTATCTGGATGCTTGTGCTTCATATGATCGGTTTGAAGATCGTCCATGAAACTGATTTTCTGCGCGCTGCCTTTGCTGTTCTTCTTCCTGTCCTACTATGCTGCGGCATACTGATCTTCCTCTTCACAGGCATCCTTGCCGGTGGACTTTTAGCGGCGTTGATTGGGTGAGGGAAAACTAAAAGCGCATGTAGAATAATGTAGTATGTGGTACACGCTTGGTGTGAATTTCATTTTTCATTTAGATTATCAGTCTTTCTCCTTTTTTTAAATGGACATTATAACGGTTTACTCTAAGATACCCGATGTCATGTCACTTAAAGTAAAACGTGCCAATATTGACATTTTACTCTAAGTTAGTTATATTGTTCCATCTTAGAGTAAAAAGAGAGGAGGTGTTATGTTTGTTGGGAGGGAGAGGGAATTAGAGCTGCTAAATCAATGTTACAAAGAGAAAAAAGCACATTTTTCTGTAATTTATGGGAGAAGAAGGATAGGTAAAACCGCATTAATAGAGAAATATTGTGAAGGTAGGAGGTCATTCAATTATACAGCCCTTAAAACTACCAAATCAAAACAGATAAAAAACTTTCTTTTGGATTTCTCTAATTTCGTAAAGGATCCTTTAATTGCATCAGCGCCGTTCAACTCCTGGCGTGAAGTCTTCGATTTAATCCTGAAGTATCTGCCTAAAGGGAAAACAATAATTGTTTTAGATGAATTTCAATGGATGTGTAAATCCGATTTGTCTCTTCTTTCTGTTATACAATTTATTTGGGATAAACATTGGCAAAAGGATAGTAATATACATCTCATACTATGCGGTTCATCTACAAGTTTCATGCTTGATGAGGTTTTATCTCATAAGAGCCCTCTGTTTGGTCGGAGAACCCAAACAATAGAGTTGGGTCCGCTTACTCCGATAGAAGCCAAGAAGATGCTTAATGTAAAAAGTAATTATGAAGCTACTGAATATTTAATGTGTGTTGGAGCTATTCCTGGCTATCTTCTTCTGATAGATAATAATTTTTCCTTTGAACAGAATATTAACCGTTTGGCTTTTTGTAAAAACAGCTATTTTATAGATGAACTCAAATATATTTTGTCGGATCAATTAAAGCAGCCTACCACTTATTACAAAATCCTACGCTATCTATGCTTAAAGCCTCATTCACATAA
This sequence comes from Pseudomonadota bacterium, assembly GCA_043818055.1. GTDB lineage: Bacteria > UBA10199 > UBA10199 > 2-02-FULL-44-16 > JBDRGF01 > JBDRGF01. The sequence goes on from JBDRGF010000141.1 coordinate 36,290, forward strand.
AGAATTATCGGAGCTTACTAATATATCGTCCGGTTCAATGAGTTATTATCTCGATCGTTTAAAAGCACTTCGTATAATAGAAGAATATAGGCCAATATTACTTTCTGATACAGCAAAAACCATTCAATATAAAATAACGGATGAATATGTCAGGTTCTATTTTAATTTTATTAAACCTAATTTACAAGTTATAGCCAAAAATAAGGATAAATATATTTTCGATAGAATTGTGTCAAAAAAATGGGACGCCTTTTGTGGTATAGCTTTTGAAAGGTTTTGCTTTAGAAATATAGAAAGCATTATCGATAAACTGAAGATTGAATCCTTATATACTGGATATGGACCGTATTGGCATAAAAAGAGTGTTCGACACGGTTTTGGAGTGCAAATTGACATGGTTATCGAAAGAAGGGACAAAATGAGCATGATAGTTGAGTGTAAGTGGTCACAAGAAAAGATTGGATATAATATATTCACCGAGCTTGATAATAAATGCTCAAAATATCCAAATACTAAGAAACATAAATTGAGAAAAGTTGCTATTTCATCCTGTGGCGTGACAAATAATTTAATCGATCATCCAGAATTAGATGTAATTACTCTCGATGATTTTTATTAGAGATCAATTCATGATGCGATTTTGATTCATTTCACTTCAGAAAACCCTTTTAGACGGAGTTCTGCGAGGATTTCGTTTGAATCTTTAGTTAGTCCTAGAAGCGCGTCCTTGAGTTTATCGGCGTATTTCCAGTTTTGATTCAACAAAAACAACTGAGCAGTGGGAATAGGTTTTGACAGGGTGATCCTTTTGATGTTTTCGCTCCATTTTGGTTTTAACATCTCGATCGAGTGAACCTCGAATGGTGTGAGGATTGCCGCGCCTTTGGTTTCTCCTGATGCGATCTGTCTTAGTATGCTGAGCATCTTGTCGGTTGTGATCACTTTCGCTGTGGCTGGAATCTTTATCTCGGGAAAGAGGGTGGCGTTGATAAATTTTCTCTCCAACGGCTCGCTGGTGTAAATCGTGTTGAGATCTAGTTTTTGGGATCCATAAAGGGCGTAGTTCTCAATGGCCTTTCCGTGTGGCAGCGGGTTGGTCGAAAGAAGTGGTTTTGCCTGTGGCAGCTGACTTTTAAATTTCTCCCATGTTGGATAGCTTATGATCGCAACAGGTGGCCGTTTCTTTTTGATGAACGCAATCCCTTCGCTCTCGGTGTTGATATACATCCCCTCGAGCTTCAATCCCTTGACCGATTCGTTTATCCCCTCGCAGAAAATTTCCAATACAGACTTTGCATCCTCCGTTGAACCAGCACCGCCAGGATACCAGAATAAAAAGGTATCCGCCTTTGCGATATTCCATGACAGCATGATTATGATAAACGCTATGGCTTTAAAAAATCTGTTCATGAACTCTCTCTTTCATTTTAATCTATTTTCCTGAGTGCATCGGACGGGATATGATTAAACTTTCCGATCATCTCTTTTATTACATCTCCTCCAGTGCGAAAGCCCAGAGCTACAATAGCTGGTATCAGCAGGAAGGCCAGAAATACAGAGTAGATGATCTGGTGTTTCAATCTGACCGGTCTTGCATTTGCAAGCCATGAGAAGAATTCAGAGACGCTCTTTGCAGCGAGGATGCAAAGAGGTGGTAGTATCTGGATGAGATGATAGCTCTCTGTAGTGTAAGCGATAAGAACGACGAGGAGGCTAAAACAAAACCAGTTGATAAGAAAAATCTGCAACAGGTTCTCGCCTGAAAATCTCAAACACTCTCTTATTCCAAAGTACCATATGAAGATTGTAGCGGGAATGAACCATGCCATTTCATGCAGAGCGTTTATCACGCGATTGCTAATTAGAAACACCTGTTGATCGAAAATGGTATTGAGAATCAGATGATCCAAATTTCCCCATAGATCGAGGGCAAAAACCGCTACGAGGCATAGGAGAAAGAGGAGCGCCAAACCGAGTAAAAAATGTATAGTGCATTTCAAGCCGGTTATGAAATGAGAGATCCCCTTAACAAGTGGCGTGATGAACAGAGATAATATCGCGATGCTGACTAGATAGATGATGGTATGATATTCAAAGAGGCATGCAATGCCAAATAAAAAGCCGCTCAGCCAGAGCGATCTTAGTTTAGTATTATGGGCCCATCCTATAAGATAATAAAAGCTCAAAGAGAGTGGCAAAATCATGAGTAGAGTGGAGGATGTAGCTATAAAATCCGACTTGTACGATGTAGAGAAGAGGGTGAAGAGAACCGCCGCGATGATTCCGACCCTTTCTCCATAGACCCTTTTTGCTATTCCAAAGCAGATGAGACTCGTCAGTGTTGTCCATAATATGAGAATGCCGTGCAACGCGATCATGTTGTCATGTCCAAATATCTTGAATATGAGAACAAAGAAGAATGAGAGGCCGATGGGGGTTGAAGCGATGGAGTTGATTGCTGAGAGGCCATTTTCAATAATTCCATTTGCCAAAAGCGAAAGATGAGCCTCCTCAATGTTGATTATAGGTGTCCAAAGTGTGGAGAACCTTAAGAGTAGATTCAAAAATAATATTCCTATCGCGAGTTTGAAAAATTTGCTATTCCATTTCATAGACCATAAGGATCGTGAAAATTCTTCAGGAAGTCAAGCGTATGAATCGACCTCTTAAACTTTGACACTCCATTATCACTGTGATAATCGATTTCGATATGAAAAACAGGGATAAGGATATTTCAATAGTCGTTCCTTTCTACAACGAAGAGGAGAGTCTTAGGCGTTTGTATGACGAACTCAAGGCCTCTTTGTCTCGCACAAAATACAGCTATGAGATCATCTTCGTCGACGATGGGAGTGCTGACAAAAGTTTTTCTATAATACAGGGTTTGGCCAAAGCGGACCCGAATGTCAAGGCGGTCAAGTTTATGCGCAACTTCGGTCAGACAGCAGCGATGTCTGCTGGATTTCACCATGCAAACGGCAGGGTCTATGTTGCAATTGATGCCGATAATCAAAACGACCCAGCTGACATCCCGGGCCTCATGGCAAAACTTGAGGAGGGTTTCGACGTCGTCTCCGGATGGAGGAAGAATCGCAAGGATAAGTTTATCACAAGGCGACTTCCCTCGATATTGGCGAACCGGCTTCTTTCCAAGGTGACGGGTGTAAAGCTCAATGACTATGGCTGTTCGCTCAAGGTGTACCGGGCCGAGTATATCGATTCTATCTCTCTTTACGGAGAGATGCATCGCTTCATACCGGCATATGCGCATATGGCAGGGGCAAAGGTTGCGGAAATACCTGTCAATCACAGGGCGAGAACCAAAGGGAGTTCAAAATACGGACTCTCCCGGATATTCAAGGTTGTCATCGATCTAATCACCGTCAAATTTCTACAGAGTCTCTCAACCAAGCCCGGCTATCTCTTCGGGGGATTGGGATTCACTCTCTGTGGTTTCGGTGTGTTGTCCGGGATGGAGGTCATACTGGAAAAAATGATCGCCGGCACAAGGGCTCATAATAATCCATTCTTGCTATTGGCTGTGTTCTTGTTTTTTCTCGGTGTCCAGCTCGTGCTGATGGGTCTTCTTGCCGAACTTCAGGTCCGAACATATCATGAATCGCAGAACAAACCTACTTATCTTGTGAAGGAAACTTTGAATATCGCTCATACTTCGAAGTGATTCATCACGGATCGACAAAGAACCATCTGAATTGTTCTGGTTCAAGTTGATTGCCGTCTTTTCCTATTATTTGATAGATGTAATTTCTTTTCCAATTGAAATCACATTCAATGCCACACGCTCTAATTGCATTGATCAGAATCTTCAACTTTTTTTTGGCCTCTGTAATCTGTTCCTTTGAAAAACCCCACATACTATCCTTGAGCTGATAATAATTTGGACCACATATATATTCCATAACTATGTATTCATTTCCGTGACAGAGTATTTCTGGTGTACACTTTTCTATTGGAGTTTGTGCGAAAGCTTTATTTATTTGGGAAAACAGATCAATTTTATTTTTTGGGTCAAATGGTAGCCTAGGGTTTGCAAAATTAGTAAACAGGGCTTGTGAACCACACATAATAGATTCTCTGATGCCCCCTTTTATTTTTATGATGCTCCATGGTAACTCGGGTGCTAGGGCTTTTAATCTATAGACAGTGCATTCACTTCCATGATCTATTGTGCCAATGGTTTCATAACTTGCATTTTCAAATTCGAATGATTTAAAAGGGTTACTTGGTAATTCTTTCAAATGTTCGGTTCCATGATTGGGATGCCAAAAACGATGGGGATTATTTTGGATCAATTCTTTTGTAATACCTGTTTCTATGACACCAGGACTCTTTTCTTTTTTTTGAAATAATGTAAGAAAACGTCTAAAAGGAGTTGTTGGTGATGGCAAAATCTTGTGATTGCTTTGATGCTGAGCATCAATTTGTTGTGGAACTATCCCCAGATAAAATGATGTTGTGGGATTTAGGAAAATTGGTACTGCGGATGGTTTTATTATCATTGTTGTATCTCCAGCAGCATTATCGGTCTAAGCTCAATTTTTGTTGCCTTATTTCTTGTTAAATCTGCTTGCAATAAGCCTCAAACCGCTTTAATAGAATGGTCTTCAATTTCAGAGAGTTAGGAGACGATGCATGGATCAAAGAGATTACAATCCAAGTCAGATCGAAACAAAATGGCAGAAAAAATGGGATGAAGAGAAACTTTTTGCTGTCGAAGAAGGGGATCCCGACAAAAAATATTACATGCTCGAGATGCTTCCGTATCCGTCGGGAAGGCTGCACATGGGGCATGTCAGGAACTATACGATAGGCGATGTGGCCGCGCGCTTTCGCATGATGCAAGGGTGGAGCGTTTTGCATCCCATCGGATGGGATGCATTCGGGATGCCTGCTGAGAACGCGGCAATCGAACGCAAGGTGCATCCGGCGGAATGGACGCATAAGTGCATAGACAACATGCGCAATCAGCTTAAGCGCCTCGGCTATACATACGACTGGCGAAGGGAGTTTGCGACCTGCGATCCTGATTATTACAAGTGGGAACAGCTCGTATTTCTCAAAATGTACGAAAAGGGGTGGGCATACAAGAAGGAATCTTTGGTCAACTGGTGCGAGAAGTGTGACACGGTGCTTGCCAATGAGCAGGTCGTCGATGGTAAGTGCTGGCGCTGCGACGCATCTGTCACGATGAAGTCGCTCTCTCAGTGGTTTTTCAAGACGACCGACTATGCGGAAGAACTTTTAAACGATATCGATGACAAGCTCACGGGCTGGCCGGAGCGCGTCAAGATTATGCAGAGGGAGTGGATAGGAAAGAGCAAGGGTGCAGTTGTCGAATTTGAAATTGAAGGCGAATCAGAAAAACTCGAAATTTTCACGACGCGTCCCGACACACTTTATGGCGTCACGTTCATGAGCCTCTCATCTGAGCATCCGTTGGCGATGAAGTTAGCGAAGAAATATGGTAAGGAAGCTGAGATGCTTAAATTTGCAGAGCGCACCTCCCACATCGATCATGATAAGCGCATTACTGGTGAATATGAAAAGGAAGGGCTTTTTACAGGTGCATACGCTATCAATCCGGTCGACTCAGAGCGGGTACCGATCTATGCGGCAAACTTTGTGTTGATGGCTTACGGCACCGGCGCAGTGATGGCTGTACCTGCGCATGACCAGAGGGATTTCGAATTCGCGAAAAAATATTCACTGTCCATAAAGGTTGTGATCCATCCAGATGGTGAGAAGCTTGATGCCTCCACCATAGAGGGCGCATTCGAGGGTAGTGGGGTGATGGTCGACTCATCGCATTTCAGTGGCCTCAATTCTTTGGAAGGGATAGGTGCAGTCACAAAATATTTAGAGGAGAAGGGGTGGGGGAAATTCAAGACGACATATCGTCTGAGGGACTGGGGGCTTTCGCGCCAGAGATATTGGGGCGCGCCGATTCCTATCATCTATTGTGATAGATGCGGTGTGGTCGAAGTCCCCGAAGATCAGCTCCCTGTCGCTTTGCCGAAGGATGTCGAATTTACTGGAGAAGGTGGAAATCCTTTGAATAAAGTAGAATCATTTGTGAATGTAAAGTGTCCGAAGTGTGGTGAAAGCGCAAAGCGCGAGACCGACACGATGGACACCTTCGTCGAGTCATCGTGGTATCTCTTGCGCTACGCATCGCCACATTATGAAAAGGCGATACTCGATAAGAAGAAGGCTGCCTACTGGCTACCTGTCGATCAATACGTCGGAGGAATCGAGCACGCGGTTGGCCATCTGATATATTGCAGGTACTATACAAAGATACTGCGCGATCTCGGTTATATTGATATCGATGAACCGGTTAAAAATCTGATGACGCAGGGGATGGTCTATAAGGATGGCGCGAAGATGAGCAAGTCGAAGGGGAATGTTGTCGATCCAGATGATATGATCGATAAGTATGGCGCGGATGTGACACGCCTTTTCATATTGTTTGCAGCCCCTCCGGTGAAGGATCTTGAATGGAGCGACAAGGGGGTTGAGGGGAGCAGCCGTTTCGTTCAGCGCATCTGGCGCTTCGTCATGGATTGGAAGGAGCTCTCTCCAAAAGTTGCACCAGATTCCGAGATAGAGAAGATCAAACACAAGACGATCAAAAAGGTGACCGATGACATCGAAGGATTTCATTATAATACTGCTATCTCGGCGCTCATGGAATACACTAATTTTCTTTATCAAATGAGCGCGGATAAAACTCCGAAGGATGCCATCGAGGTTCTTCTCGCTCTGATATCTCCATTCGCTCCGCATGTCGCTGATGAGCTGTGGAGATATATCGGGAACGAAGGCTATCTGATCAGACATCCGTGGCCGGAATATGATGAGACCAAAGTTGTCGAGGAGAGCATGCTTGTCATCGTGCAGGTGAACGGAAAGCTCAGGGATAAGCTCACAGTCTCTGTTGATGTCTCGGAGGATGAGATCAAAGAGATGGCGCTTAAGAGCGAGCACGCGAAAAAGTTTATTGAGGGAAAGCCGCCTAAAAAGGTAATCTACGTGAAAGGAAAGTTGGTCAACATAGTTGTTTGATGACCAACGACGATTCTATGCCTAAGATGGATATTACAGTTTTGTCGAGAGAGCTGGAGGCGGGGAGGGTTGCTTCAATATATCTTCTAGTAGGTGAAGAGCGCTTTTTAGCCGATCGTTCTATTGAGATGATAAGAGGTAAGTTGTCGCAATCACAATCTTCCGAACTCTCCAGCCTGTCGCTCACGGGAAAAGAGGTGAAAGCAAATCGCGTAGTAGAAGCGCTGAATTCTATGTCTCTTCTTGGTGGGACGAATACTGTTATAATCAGAGATGGGGAAAAGGTTTCGTCAAATGTTTTGAACGACCTCATCGAATACATTGAACATCCTAATCCAAATTCGCTTCTCATCATTCAGGCTGTTAAATTAGATGGAAGAAGCCGTTTCGTGAAGGAGGCTCAAAAGAGCGGAACTGTCATTGAATGTAAACCTCTCTATCAGAACAAACTTCCTTACTGGGTCAGCATCGAGGCAAAGCGTTTTAAAAAGCGCATCGCTCAGGATGCCTCAGAGTATCTGTCGGAGATCGTCGGCTCCGATCTTGGGCAGTTGTCGCAATCACTCGAGCGCCTTTCATATTATATTGGTGAGAGGCCCATGATTGAACTGAAGGATGTGGAAGAAGTAATTTCGGAGACCTCTCAGAAGAGCATCTTTGATCTCACTGATGCGCTGGGGGGGAAGGCTTGGGAGGGGATGCTCAAGCTGCTCAACAATCTTATAGAAAATAATCAGGTACCCCTCATGATCCTCTCGATGATCGCCAGACACTTTCGTATTTTGGTCAAGGCCAAGGAGCTGACAAAGAGAAGGATAACATCGCAGGAGGCGGCTTCATATCTCGGCGTACATCCATTTTTTGTCGAACGCTATCTTGGACAGGCAAAGAATTTCACATCACAGGAATTGAAAGATGTCTTTTTCAACCTCTCGCAGGCGGACAGAAAACTGAAATCGAGTTCTATCAACGCGCAGAGAGTGCTGGAATATACCTTCAGTAAAATTTGTGGAATGAAAATTTAAGAATTTGCGTTAGCTTTGTTCGTAGCTAAAGTAAGCCTTGAAATTATTCTGGAAGAGCGCTTCTTGGGAATGATCCCCTTGCTCGCTGCCTTATCTACAGCAGGAATTGTTGTCTTCAAAGTCTCTGATGATGGGTTTGCCTTCACCTTTTTTATAGCAGTGCGAAGCGCAGATTTCTGATTTCTATTTCTTTCAGTGCGCTTTATCGTCTGTCGTTCCCTTTTAAATGCCGAAAGATGACGTCCGGGTGCCAATTTCTTTTTTGCAGTATTCGTTGCCATTTATTTCTCCTCGTTTCTTTAAATGTAAATGGGCTGCTAACATGAAACTCATTGAACTGTCAAGGGATTTGGGAAATTCCGTAAGCCTGAAATTTTGCTTAATTCTTCAATAGACTCGACACCTCATCTGTAACCATTTGAAATATATGGCTAAAAAAACACCTTTTTTTAAGCAACTTTTCTGAATTGGGGACGATAATACACATGTAAAATTCATTATATCTCTTAGTAAGTTGAGATCTTTAAATTCTAAATCTGGCAAAATTTTGCACTCTTTTGACCAAAAGAGAAGCTGGGGAGCAAGAACCTCAAACCCCACGTGATTGTATTTAGTGCAGAAAAAAAATATGGGAATCAGATAGTTGCAAAGCCAATTTTTGGTATCCATCTTGCAGAGACTAATAGGCATGAAGATAAAACACATAACAACAGCTTTGATTTTGTTAACGATCCTCTGGATCCCGCTTCAGATGTCAGTGAACCTTTCCAAACAGGCACTGATTGCCAAAGAAGAAGCGGAATTGGTTGAGAAGGAGATCCAGTTTTTAACGCATATAATAGATGCGGCAGAAGAGTACGATATGGATCCGGCTTTGATAGCTGCCATCATAAGAGCTGAATCTAGTTTTAATCCTAATGCTCGTTCGCCAGTAGGCGCGAAGGGTTTGATGCAGATCAATGGTATAACCGCTCGTCATTTAGGTATCACGAATTTGTATGACCCTAAGACAAATATACAGGCAGGGACGATGTATCTCAGAGAGTTAAAAGAGAGATTCAATGGTAACCTAAAGCTCACGATTGCAGCATATAATGCTGGCCCAACAGCGGTGAGCAAGTATAAAAGTATTCCCCCTTACAAAGAGACAAAACAATACGTCAAGAAGGTCTTGGAATACTATCAGGAATTCAGATCCCATTCGCAATTTTCCGGATAATTTAAACCCTCAATTGCTAACACTATTCAAATCTTGATTAATGATCATAAAATGAGATAGAAGATCATCTGTAACTTACTTACCAAACAAGGGTGCAGATTGAATCTGGAACATCATAAAATAAGCAGGAGGGTGGGTACGGTCAGCTTTTTCACCTTTTTATCCCGTATCATGGGTCTTGTGCGTGATATGGTCATGGCCTCAGTCTTTGGCGCGACCAACTTTGCAGATGCGTTTTACGTCGCCTTCAGAATTCCAAATTTACTAAGACGATTGACAGCAGAGGGTGCTTTGACGATCGCGTTCGTTCCGGTTTTTACGGAATATCTGAAAAAATCCCGTTTGGATGCGCGAGTTGTCGCGTCGGTTGTATTTACATATCTTTCCCTCATTCTTGTCGCAATCTCGCTTTTAGGAATTCTGTTTGCGCCGATCATCATAAAGGTTATGGCCTATGGGTTCACACATGAACCTCAAAAGTATGAATTAACAGTTTATCTTACAAGGCTGATGTTTCCGTATGTGATATTAGTCAGCCTCGTCGCATTGGCGATGGGAATTTTAAATTCGATGAAACACTTTGCCGCGCCGGCTGCCGCCCCTGTAGTTTTAAACCTCGGGATAATCTTTGGGGCGCTTGTTTTGTCGAAACTTTTTAACATTTCGATCATCGGTGCCGCCTTTGGTGTATTGGTAGGAGGAATGCTGCAGCTCATAATGCAGATTCCTGTTTTGCAAAGAGAGGGGATGTTGCCTAAATTCTCTTTCAAACCTCATCCCGCTATGAAAAGTCTGCTCCTTTTGATGATCCCCAGCGCACTTGGCGCTGCCGTTTATCAGGTAAATGTGTTGGTGGTGACGTTGCTCGCATCTTTTTTGCCTGAGGGGAGTATCAGCTATCTCTGGTTCGGAGATAGATTAGCGGAGTTTCCGCTCGGCATATTCGGGATAGCGATCGCAACAGCTGCTCTTCCGAGCCTCTCCGATCAAGCATCAAATCGGGATATGGTATCGTTCAGGGAGACTATAAATTACAGTTTAAGGCTATCTTTTTTGATAACGATTCCTGCTGCTGTAGGACTTTTTATATTAGCACTTCCTATCGTGAAGCTTCTCTTTCAACGTGGAAAATTCAATGCAGCAACTGCAAGCGCAACAGCCCTAACATTGCAATATTTTGCTCTTAAGATTCCCTTCGTGAGTGCAGTAAGAAATCTCGTGCCGGGGTTTTTCGCTTTACGCGATGCAAAGACGCCGGTCTATGTTTCAACTGCAGTTGTAGCGTTGAATGCCTTAGTTGCGTTTATTCTTATGCAGTATTTAAGTTACGCTGGACTGGCCCTTGCGCTGGCTATATCCTCCGCATTCAATTACTTCACTTTGTTCTATCTATTCAGAAGGAAGGTCGGTCTTCTGGGTGGAAAGAGGCTTATGGTATCGATTATCAAGACTCTTCTTTGCTCTATCGTTATGGCGATTGTTTTGTATATTGGTGACATATGGATAGATATCGGCGCCGAGGTTTCAACTTGGATATTGATGTTCAAACTTCTTTTGACAATTACAATAGGGATTGTAATTTACATTTCCATCATCAGGCTGGTCAGTCCTAATGAATTTCGGGCGCTGGCCGCCATAGTTCGCAGCAGGAGGAAATAACATATGCCAAAGATATATCAGCCGATCTGTGCATTCAGGAGAAGGTGTTACCTGACATCCTTCAAATTCAAAGCTATGAGGATGATTCAATATGTTTCAATTAATGTTGATTCGTTAGCATCTGCCAAAAGGGTCTGTGCGAAACAGTCAAAGGCTTCTCAGGTAAGGCCTGACTGGGCATATAAATGCTCGAGATGGAAACTGGATAAGGGCGCTACTACTATTCACGATCTCTCAGCACCAGCGGTAGAATCGAAAACGTCGGCTAAAACTTTTTTTCAAAGATTGTTCGCGAGCCTAGCAAAGGGACTAAGATGTAATGCAAAATAATATCTATTTATAACACTTCACAAATCTCTCTACCGATCGGTCGTAGGTCTTTTCTACCTCTGGTGGAAAAAGACAGCCCGGCAGCTCCCCATTTTTCTGGTGATAGGCGATGCACTCACAACAGACACCTTTTCTGGAGCATGGTTCATATGTGCATGTGCATGTTGATTTGTTTTTTTGAATGTTACAGTCCATTGCTTTTGGCCTCCTCCCAAAGTTTTTCCCATTCATCCGGCGATAGTTGTTGCAGTTTTTTTGGGCTTTTTTCTTCCATATGTTGAAATCGGTTAGTAAACCTTTCTGTAGCCTTTCGGAGAGCCCCTTCGGGGTCGATTTTCAGGAACCTGCCGACGTTGGCAAGTGTAAAAAGAAGATCGCCGAATTCATGTTCTATTTTGTCTTTGTTGTTCTCATCTCTGGCCGCATGTAGTTCGCGCACCTCTTCTTCCACTTTTACTATGATGCCTGTCGCATCACTCCAGTCAAATCCAACCCTGCTCGTCTTTTCTCCAAGCCTGTACGCCTTGAGAAGGGCAGGGAGGTGTTTTGGGACGCCGCCCACGACCGATTTTTTCCCCTCCTCCTGTTTCAATTCTTCCCAGCGCTCAAGGACTTCATTGCTTCCGGAAACTTTTGATTCTCCAAATACATGCGGATGGCGATGGATCAACTTGTCGCAAATCCCCTCAATCACATCGTATATATCGAATCGCTTTTCCTCGACAGCTATTTGAGCATAGAAGATGATTTGCAAAAGAAGATCGCCCAGCTCCTCCTTGAGAGCTGTGAAATCCTCCTTATCGATAGAATCGAGCACTTCGTACGCCTCTTCCAGCGTATGCGGTGCGATATCTTTGTAGGACTGCTCCCTGTCCCAAGGGCAGCCATCAGGGGCTCTCAGGCGCGTCATGATTTCTACAAGGCTTTCGAAGTCTCTCTTATTATTTTTTTTCATAGGGGGTATCCATAGGTCAGGTGATGGTATTAGTCAAATTTTAGATGGCGAAGTGGACTATTTTTGAAATATTGCTTTATAATTGCGTTATGATAAGGAAACAGGTCGAAGCTAAAGGTAAATGCATGAAAAATAAAGATGACAGATTAAAAATTATACGAATTGCGGGTCTCTCAGCCTTGGGATACTTTTTGATGCTAACTTATTCAATATCCCGGCCGGCGACCGAATCCTTATTCCTGCAGGCTCATACCAGCAAAGGCTTACCGACAGTCTGGCTTTTGGTTGCACTCTTCATGCTGATCACCGTCTTTTTCTATAATAAATTTGTAGTACGAATGGATCTGGTGCGTCTTATGGGTTCAGTCTCTTGTGTCAGCGCGCTTATTTTGACTATACTGATCCTTCTCACAAAGATCGATTTTCCGGGTGTCTATTATGCGCTCTATGTCTGGAAGGATATTTACATAGTTGTTCTGGTGGAAATTTTCTATACATTTGCGAATGCTGTATTTCCCATACATACGGCAAGGTGGAGCTACGGTTTTTTTGGCGTGATGGGTTCCTTAGGGTCTATGACCGGAAATCTTGCGGTTGGAGTTATAGTGAAACATGTGGGTACAGCTAACGCTCTATGGTTTGTGCCGCCCATGCTTCTCATTGTTTGGTTCAGCATGATGCCATTTTCACGAAAGGCCGGCGTCGGTAAACCGCTTGATGGAATATTTACTTCAAGCCAACTGAGAAAGACGATAGAAGTTGTGCGCAAAAGCTCTTATCTTTTTTTAATACTTTTACTCATACCTCTTACGCAGATTGCGATAACCATGATCGATTTTGAATACAACACTGTTTTACAGAATACATTTGGGGATCTGGATATTCGGACAGGGATAATTGGCAAAGTCTATGCCGTGATCTCATTCGGGACGCTTGCCCTGCATCTGATGACCGGTCCCATTCTTCGCTTGTTTAGGATTCCTGTGACATTGCTTGCTATACCACTACTCTTAGGAAGCGGAGTAGCTATCTTCGCATTGATTCCGAAGTTTTTTACGATGGCCATCGTAAAAGTTGCCAGTAAGTGTTTTGATTATTCGCTCTTCAGGGCAGCAAAGGAGATGCTCTACATCCCCTTGAGCTACGCGGAAAAGACGATAGGTAAATCAGTTGTCGATATGTTGACCTACAGGGTTGCCAAGGGGGGGGCATCTTTGTTGTTGATGGGGCTTTTGGCTATCAACGGCGGTTCCCTGGTAACATGGACTACACTGTTGATAATTCTTGGTTGGGTGATTATCAGCGTTCTGATTACAATAAGATTTAGAAAGAAGGTGAGCAGGGATAAGGAGATCAGGTCTGAGGAAAAGGTGTCATTCCACGGTGAGGATGAGATTTTGATAGAATCGGATCTGGAAACGCAAAAAGCCTGATCAATCTTTTCTTCCTGTGGCTTTTGTTATAAGGCCACATACGCAATAGATCGACATGCAGATCATTCCGGTGCAAACCATCAACATTCCATGCAGCCTATAGGGATTAGTGTAGGAGACGACTATACCTGCCAGGATCAGAACGATTCCAAAAAGCCATGGAGCCCCGAGATAGATCAATTTATCGTGTTTTGATAAGTTCATTTTTTCTCCTGAATTAGATTTGGACAGTTTCGTTCATAACCTGGTAGCACTTTTCTGAGGATGTAGTGTGTTGCCATATTTTATGTCCGAGTTTTAAGAATCTTTTAAGAATTAATGATATAATTTTGCAACAGCAGTAGATGATGATAATTGTGAATAATGCTGATTTCGGCTCTCTTTGAATAGTAGTGGCAATTCTATTGGAATACTTTGCCAATTCGCTGGAAAAGATATTGAATATCTGGGTGATTGAAGGATGTTTGATAGCGGATAGAAGTAGATTGTTGAAAAAATAGAAGAGGTCAAATACTCCATCCCTTGCCTGTAGAAGGAGATTTTCGTTATGGCTTGATGAGAGCAGGGCGATGATTATTCCAAAACGGGAGAGAACAAATTGTACAATAATAAAAGGGACTTTGATGATATTGATGAATATATTCACGAGTAACAATTATACAGATTTACTCAGGGATGTCTAATAATTTGGTTGAAATGGATGTGATGAAAAGCGTTTTGAAAGAGGGTAAGAATATTCTTTCTCACTGCAGTTATGGTTGATGGATGGTGATCGTAGATGTTTGGCAATAGAGGCCAAAAACCTTTTTTTTCTTCGAGCTCCAGCGGTCCGGCTTCATCAATTAAAAATATCCGGGGAGAGCCGAAATCGATTTTTTTGATTTTATCGAAGATCTTAAAGTCAAACCAGTAATCCCGCCATTTTGTTGAGCCATGGAAATGTGTGTTGCGAGTTAACGTCGATTTGAGGATGATTTGTGAATCTTTGATGATGTGGATATCATGCCCACATTTTACTCCCTCTTCCAATACAGGTGGAGAAATCCAGCCTGCCATTTGAATCCCCTTTTGAGTACAGTCTTTAAATTGTTTAAAGAGAAGAGTGCTCTTTCCTGAATTCACATCACCTGTGATGATGTAGTGGCCGCGTTCAAACAATGAGACCTCTAATTACTATGGCTGAAAGAGCTAAAATCAGGCTTGCAGTTGATACGGTGGCTAGATTGATTCTTTTAAGAGATAGAAAATTTGGAAATCTCACAGTGGAATCCACAATAAGGAAAAAGATGGTTGTGAGAGCAATGGCTATAGGTGTGTTGATAAAAAGTGCCCTGATCGGATTTTCAAAGTAGATGGTGGAGTTTGGGCCAAAGAGGATGTAGGAGTTCAGGTTAAAGATCGGAATAAATGCTATGAATGTAACAAGGGCTAATTTGAATATCTGATTGGGTTTTGGACATCTGTTTTTGAAAATGCCAGCAACCAGAAAAAATGCCAGGCCTTGTGAAAGAATGGCTGAAGCCGGGTTGATGATTCGATTGCTCAGAAGTGGCATTGAGAAGAGAATGATGTCGAAGAATTTAAACGATGCAGCTATGACGGCAACATATATAAGCTGGTGGGGTTTTAAGCCATTTCTCATCCCTAAATAGAGCAGGGCAAAGCCGATTGGAGCTAAAATCTGACCGGTTATCGGTGAGTGCATATGGTGAAGTAATCCGCCTAAACTTGCTTCAAAAAATCCCCAAAGCGATCCAATAAGTATAGCTACTGATATATTTGAATCTTTTGAATCCATATTCCCCTCCCAACTCAATTACTTAGTGTTCTATCCATTGAAGACGGCGGAATCAAGAAAATAGTTTTAAACTTCAAGACGGAGCTAAAGCTAAGGACGCACTGGTTGTGTCCGAAAAAAATCCAGACGGAGCCCAAAATCGGACTTGTTGAGTCCGATTTTCGGACACATTTGAATATGTCAGATCTTGTAACATAGTGATTTTTCTAGGTTCCTGTTTTGGCATCATTTTTGCTTATGTGATCTGTCATGGCCTACCTTGCTAGACAGGATATCATATTTAACGGCGCCACATTTCATATCACCTGGCAATGCCACAACTTCGACTTCTTTTTGGAAAGCGATGAAGCAAAAAAGGTCTATTACAATTTGCTGCTAAAATATAAGAAGAAATATGGGGTTACTATCTACTCATACTGCTTAATGTCCAACCATCCCCATCTCACGGGATTTACTAAGACTGTTGATGGCCTCTCTGCCTTTATGAGAACTGTCAATTCGATGTTTTCCAGATGGTATAACAGGACAAATGGAAGAAGGGGGCAGGTTATCATGGATAGGTTTAAATCACCCGTAATTCAAACCGATGAGGTTTTACTCTGCGTTATGACATATGGAGATTTAAATCCCGTAAGGGCAAATATGGTAACAGACCCGAAGGATCACAAATGGAGTTCATATTGTTATTATGCCTATGGGGAGGCCGATCCTCTCATAACGCCGGCGCAATCGTATCTCAACCTTGGAAAAAACGATCATGAACGGCGGGAGGAATACAGGAGAATGGTCAGGACAGTAATCGTGGAGGATGGAAAAAATTGGAGGCGAAAATATTCGAATACATATTGTATAGGAAATCCAGATTGGGTGAAAGCCAGATTCGACAAGCTCAATGATATCAAACGTGCAAAGAGAGATGCATATTCGAAGAGGCAGAGGGAATATCTCAATTCTATGTTTATTCCGTAACAAGCCAATAGTACGTACTTGGGAGAAGGCACATCTTAATGTTGAGGTCTATCTGTTCTCAGTAAAAAGTAAGTGATAATCAAAGAAGCAGTATCAATCGATTTCCAAACTCGTTATATAAGCTAAGAAAAAATCTCTAAAACAAAAAATCGAACGTTTTTTATTCCAGATGCATCGTTTAAGTTGTTTTAGCTCCGTCTGAAAATTAAATTTAAAGGAGTTGTAGCGGGACTCTGTGGCTATAATTTTAAATCTTTTTTTATTCGATCAGCCGCCTTTTGAATCTCAGCCATTGTCGGGACCAAGGCAAAACGCACGAAATTTTTGCCCGGATTAAGTCCGTCAGTCGTTGGATTTGATATCCATTCCCCGGGGGTGACGACTATGCCCAAATTTAAAAGCTTTTCGGCGAGTTCAACGCCCGTCATTCCCTTTGGTGCTTTCTGCCACAAGTAGAAGGTTGCCTCCGTCTGGATTTCGGGGAGGCCGGCATTTTTAAGGGCATTTAGCATTATATTTCTTTTTTCTTTGTAACTCTTGCGCATATTTTCGGCGTGGATTTCATTATTTAGAGAGAGAGTGGCGACATCCTGAATGAAGAGAGGGGTGCCAGAGTCGATGTTGGTCTTCACCTTTCTGAATCCGCTTATGATTTTCTTATCTCCGGCGACAAATCCGACCCTGTAACCTGTCATATTGTTTCGTTTGGAGAGCGAGTAAAATGTGATAACTCCCTCTTTTTTGATCTGAAGCTGACTTAGCGGTTTTTCATCAAAATAGATGTCAATGTAACAACCTTCATCTGCTGCAATTATGATGTTATATTTTTCAGCCCAATCGCATAGCTTTTTCAACCATTCTCTTGTCGCCATCTTTCCCGTTGGAGAGTTTGGATAGTTTGTCCAGATTATCTTCGCGCGATTTGCGATCTCATTTGGAATGCTCTCAAAGTCGATCAAATAATTATTTTCCTCGAGAAGAGGGACGAAATAAGGTTCTCCACCGGCAAATCGTGTTCCAGTCGAGTAGGGCGGATATCCCGGAGTAGGGCATATGACGATATCGCCCGGATTTATAAATCCCAGCGGAAAATTGAAGACCGCCTCTTTCGCGCCTATCGTCGAACTTATTTCAGTCTCAGGATTGAGATCAACTCCGAAGTTATTATTCAAGTAAGCGCTAGCAGCCCTTCGAAACTCAATGTCGCCGATATAACTTGGATATCCATGAGTGCTTCTCTTCCTTGCAAATTCGCTTAAGCTATCGATGACAAAATCAGGAGTCGGACTCTTGGGATCACCGACTCCAAAATCAATCACCTCAACACCCTTTTTTTTGAGTTCGGCAACCTTTTTATCCACCTCTGCAAATGGGTAAGCTGAAGTTTTTTGAATCCTATCTGAATATATTATCTCCATAACATATGCTCCTTAACTTACGCACTCAAGCTCCTAAGCTCCTATACCACAAACCCCAAATTGTTTATCATCTCATCGAATGTCATTCTTCTTTTTATCTGTTTAATACTATCGCCATCCACCATTACTTCACACGCATACGGCCTTAAGTTGTAAAGTGAACTCATGGAGTTTGTATATGCCCCGCTGGTGAGAATCGCGAGCAGATCACCCTCTCTTGGTATTGATATCTCAATATCCTTTCCCAGCACATCACATGATTCGCAGATGTTGCCGACTATATCGGCTCTTATCTTTTTTTCATCGGGATTTGAGAGATTGATGATGTGATGGTAGGCGTCGTAAAATGCTGGCCTTATGAGGTGATTGAAGCCGGAATTGACGCCAATAAATGTTTTCGCACCGCTTTTTTTGACGTTAGTTACTTTTACAATGAGAGCGGTCGATTCAGCCACCAAAAATTTTCCCGGCTCAAATCTTATTTCGATCTCCTTACCATTGAGTTTTGAAAATTCTTCTATGGTACCCTTTATCGATTCGTAAAAATCGCTGAGGTTGATAGGGGGGTTATCCGGATGATACCTCACGCCGAACCCTCCACCGAAGTCTAGAAAATCTAAGTTAGAAAATGCCTTTGCCACGGCTGCTATAATTTTTACAGCTTCGGAAAATGTCTTTGTATTGTAAAAGCCTGATCCGATGTGGCAATGGATTCCCAATACTGTGAGATTGTGTCTCTTCACCAAGTCCTTTGCATCATCAAAATTCATTCGGTCTATTCCGAATTTTGATTCATCTCCAGCGGTGATGACACCTTTGTTCTCGCCATCTCCAACTCCCGGATTGATCCGTAGCGAGATGTTAGATCCGCCAAATCGTTCTCCAAATCTTTTTAGTTCCGAGATTGAGCCGATATTGAGTAAAACTCCCTCCTTGTGAGCGAATTCCATCTCTTCGTCGCTTGAGTTGTTTCCTGTGAAAATGATTTCCGAGCTTGTAAAACCCACCATCTTTGCCATCTCAATCTCCCAAGGGGAGACGGCATCGATGCCATCCACACCAGCATTCTTCAATGTTTTAACGATAGCAGGGGTGTAGTTAGCCTTGATAGCGTAGAATATTTTGGTTTTCTGCCACTTGAAGGCATCTTTAAAAATTTTAACACGGTGGAACAGACTATTTTTGTCTGTTACCAAAACCGGAGTTGAGAATTTGTCGGCAATATTCTTTGCTGTTGCAAGTGATGGTGTATAGATCTTCATTATTTTGTCTCGATGCTTTTTAAATCAAGCTTTCCTGAAAATAGGTATTTTGCAGGGCCTGTCATATAAAAATCGCTATCAGTCCAGTTGAAGATGAGTCTTCCGCCTAAAAGATCGACTTTGACATCATTAAAACGGTTATTATTGGTAAACCGGTAAACCGCGGCTGCGGCCGCAGCTCCTGTTCCGCACGCCAGCGTTTCACCTGAACCCCTTTCCCAAACCCTCATCCTGATTTCTCCTGCAGCAACCTCTTCATAGAATTCGACATTAGTCCTCTCTGGAAAGAGCTTTAGATTATTTTCGATCGGCTCTCCATATTTTCGAACGTTAAAATTCTTGATGTCGAGTATTTTGATTACCGCGTGGGGATTGCCGACGTTGACTCTGTGAAAGGTAAACGATTGTCCGTTCGATTCAATATTTTCATTTGTGGAATTGATTTGAGGTGGGCTGAACAGCTTTGCTCTGATGTCATCTCCTAAAATTTCCCCAGTGACGATGCCCGCATTTGTTTCGACTGAGATCTTATTTTTTTTCGGATCCAGGGTATTCAACAGTCGCATGACAGATCTTACACCATTTCCGCAAATTTCCGCCTCGCTGCCATCCATGTTGAATATTCTCATTCTCGCATCAGCCTTTTTGCTTGGAAGAACGAGAATCACACCATCGCCGCCGATTCCAAATCTCCTGTCTGATATTACGCTGACTTTGGAGATGATCTCAGCCTCTGGCAGCTTTGTCTTTAAGCCTTCAAAATAGACATAGTCATTTCCGATGCCTGTCAGTTTGTGAAACTCAATATTCATGTTCATCTTCATTCCTCCCCCAGAACATATTTTAAAATCTGTACTGCGTTTAGTGCCGAGCCTTTTAGGATCTGATCTCCCGATATGAAAAAATCGATTCCGAATTTTCCGAATATCAGACTTTGCCTGATCCTTCCAACCTCGACATTGAATTTCTCGCTCGATGTTAGGGGCATAGGGTATTTGTCATTATGTGGTTCGTCAATCAGATCGACGCCGACTGCTTTGCTCAAAATGCTTCTGGTCCTGTCGGTATCGATCTCTTTTTCCGTCTCTATCGTTATGCTCTCAGAGTGCGATCTCAAAACAGGAACTCTGACGCATGTGCAGCTTATTCCCATAGAGTCGTCGTCAAATATCTTCCTCAGTTCCCATACCACTTTCATCTCCTCCTTCGTGTATCCGTTTTCCTGTAGAACATCTATTCTCGGGATCAGGTTGAAGGGAAGGGGATGAGAGAAGATTTCATTTGTCGGTTTTTTGTTCTGAAGATAATCCGTCGTGCCATTTATCAGCTCTGTCATTGCAGTTGTGCCTGCGCCTGAGCTCGCCTGATATGTCGAGATGATGATCTTTTTTAATTTAAACACCTGATGAAGTGGCCAGAGGACGACGGAGGCAATGGCTGTTGTGCAGTTTGGATTGGCAATGAGCTTAGCTCCGATCGCTCTGGAAGCGTTGATCTCAGATATGATAAGGGGGACATCTTTGTCATATCTAAATGCTGATGAACAATCGATGACCCTGCAACCTGCTGTGATTGCATGTGGCAGATATCTCTTCGATCTATCTGCCCCAGCTGCAAAAAATGCCCAAGTGCATCCATCGAAGCTCTTCTCATCGACGGCTTCGACCTCTTTAGCGCCATATGGCGTTTCGATTTTTTTTCCAGCTGATCTTGGTGATGCAAGAAGTCTTAACTCGCTGAATTGAACGTCGAGCTCTTTCAGGCAGTTGATGATATCGAGGCCGACCGCCCCGGTTGCTCCAAGGATTGCAAGTTTCATTATTTTTCACTTCCTTTAATGATTAATTTATCGTGCAACATTCTTAATGCATCCAATGCCTGATGATTGTCAATCATCACGGTAATGTTGTTGGCGGAGGCCCCCATGCTTAAAGTGTAAGATGTGATTTTCTCCTGATGCAAGGTATCAAAAATCTCCGAAATTAGTTTGTTATCTCTGGCAACTTTCGTTCCAATGACACTGAGCTTGGCTATCTTTTCAAAGACCTCAACCCTTGCGACTTTGGAGAGGGCTTCATAGAGCCTCTTTGAA
Organism: Pseudomonadota bacterium; assembly: GCA_043818055.1. GTDB lineage: Bacteria > UBA10199 > UBA10199 > 2-02-FULL-44-16 > JBDRGF01 > JBDRGF01. The sequence goes on from JBDRGF010000141.1 coordinate 57,536, forward strand.
TAGTCCTGGCTTCTGATCGAAAATGTGAACGACGTTTCGGATGTCGCGCAGACATCGCACGGTACCTGTTGATCGGAGAGCACCTCTCCGACCTTTGCGATAAAACCTACACCGCCCAAAATTGCCGGATTTTCAAGGTTGATAAGCGTATTGTTGAGATTGATCACAACCCCTTTGATCCCCTCGCTCTTCTCGGCAGAGATCACGGTTCCCTTAAATTCTGGATTGAAGGTGTTGAGAACGTGAACCGGTATGTTTTTTCTGATGGCCGCGATAATCGATTTTGGATGAACTACCTTCGCCCCTCCGAATGCCATCTCGGATGCGACGTGTATGTCTAGCGTTGGCCATGAGAATGCCTTGTCGACAATTCTTGGATCGGCTGACATGATGCCATCCGCATCGGTCCATATATCTATAGCGTTTGCATCGAGGCTCAAAGCGGTGATGGCAGCCGTGTAATCGCTCCCGCCGATGCCTAGCAGTGTGACATCTCCGTGAGTATCCTTTCCGATGAATCCGGTTATCACAGGCGTTATATTCTTCGCGAGAAGGGGTTTGATCGTGTTCCTGAAAGCTATCCTTGTGGCTGCAAAGTTAACATTTGCTTCGAGGTATTGACTGTCGGTTCGTACGAGCTTTTTAGCGCTGATTCGTTTGCAGGGGATGTGAATCTCTTCGAGGGCGTAGCACATAAGAAAGCTAGATAGCCTCTCGCCGTACGAGAGAATCAATGCGTATGTCTTATCTGATACATCCCCGACAAGGCTTGTTCCATGGAGAATTGCTCTCAGCTTTTCAAATCTCGGGTTGAAATCCTCTCGCCAGAGCTCTCTAGCGCGCATTGGGACGAGCTCATCGACTATCTTTTTGTACTTCTCTTCTATCTCATTTAGCTTCGCGCTGACAAGCCTCGGCTTTTGATTTTTGGCGAACTCCACTATCTCTATCAGCTGTCGTGTTACACCCCCGACAGCTGATACGACTACAACGATCTGATGCTCATCCAGCCCATTTCTGACGATCCCAGCACACCTTTTTATACACTGGGCAGACCCCATTGATGTGCCGCCGAATTTTATAGTCCTTTTGAGTGTGGTCATCCTTATTTCCTTAATTTTAGATAAAAAACAGTTTGTGCAATTACAGGTTAAATGAATATTAGTCAATTGTTTTTTAATTTGGATGAAATGAGAGAATAGTTTTAACGTTAGATGTAACTATATGAAAATAAAAGGCTTGTTACTCTGTAATCTTAAAAGAATGCGTTTTTCTGAAATCAAAATATCAATCTGAAATTCTTATTTAGAAAAAAGCTATATCATTCTGATCAACCACCCTAATATGATAAAATGGGCTGCGAGTGGGATTTTGAAGAGGGTCCAATATAGTATGGTGTAAACTGTGGTCCCGATCGTGATTGAATTGAGCCATATCTCGACGTTGATCTTGAAAAGGGTGGAGAAGGTTATGGCGATCGTTATGTCATAAAATGAGCGTGTCTTTAAAAAGATGACTAGCTCTGCAATGATAAGAAAACCACCCAGTATCAAAAGTGTGGTTCCAAACCATTCAATTGTGGACTTTTTTGTTGGTGAGGACTGGTACATGAACACATTTTACTCTTTTTTTTACTCTATGTCCAACAGGATTTATGAATTCAGCCTGTTCTTTGACTGATTTTTTGTAGGCAACTTTTTTGATTAGAAGTCGATTATAATAGTATAGAACAACTACGAGGTGATATATGACTTTCAAAGCTCCAAGTTTACTACCTGTGTCAATGAGTTCAAGAACTATGGATCTATTCCATCCAAAAGCCATCTCTTATCCCAGGGGTGAAATGACAACAGAAGACACGTGTGTGTATTCTAACAGTTACAATGCTGCGAGTGCGCCTGAATCGATAAGATCAGGTCAGCCTTCGATCTTTCAAAAAGGCGTGTTAACAATATCTGAGTACTTAGAAAATAAACATGTAACAAATATAGCAAAGCTTGTAGGACTTACGATTTTCTACCATCTTCTTTCCGAAACCAGTTTGGGAAATCTAGACGCATTTGGATTGAGCACAGCTGTACTCATGGGAACATCGCGAAGAAAAAAAACTAAAATACAAAGAATCTGTGAAGAGGTGCGACATGCATATGCCGAAGGTGATTTTGATAGATTTCACACTCTACTTTTCGAGAACTATAGAGAAGATTTCAATTTTGTGGAAGGGCTGAGTCTTTGTGATTTAGAACCTAGAGTAGGTCTTGATTCACTGGAGGAGATTAATCGAGGAAGGTTAGTTGGGAGTAGAGATCGCACAGGTGAGTTTGGATTTGTCCTGGGAATCAATGAAGAAATTAAGCAACATTACAATTCCACAAGTTATATTTATGCAGCTTTATTAAGTGAGAGGCTCTCAGCTCATGCCGCTCTCTTTATAACACTGCTCTCTCTAAAGCTCGGCGATTTTGTCTTGATTTCTTTGGCGCTCAACCAGCCTCGGCTCTATGAGCTTGAGCCAAGGATTCTGGATAGACTCGCTTTCATGTTTCCAGACAATTCATATAGATCAAAATTTTTCAGGAAGTTGAACAATATCACAGGTTACATATTTTGTCTTGAAGATGATGAGTATCGCGATGGGGATGGTGAATGTTTTTTTACAGATACGATTAGCGCGCAGCTTTCACGGGCATGGATACAATCGAAGGGAATAGATTCTACAAGGGTAACGTGTTTAACTAAAAGTGGCGCTGAGATTTTGCTCTCAGAATTTGCAGGATTCTATGACGCTGTGATTGCGATAGCACATCAGGGGGTACGTCACGCTGGAATGTTAGCTTACGCTGGCGTGCCGATATTTCCGATCAGAATCCATCACCATAATAATGAGGGCTTTTTTAAATCGCTATCAGGAAGCTCTCTGCAAGAACTTTACGGCAAAAAAATTCTTATTGTTGAGGATGATATTGTTAGTGGAAATTCACTGCAACTTCTCGCCGATCACTTTGGCCTCGATTTTATTTCACAGGCGGATCTGTTGCTGACAAATTCTATGCTATACAGTCGCATGGCGCCTCAAATTCTCAACTTTAGAGGGATGATCTTTTTGCAGCAAGTTCTGCAATTTTGGGATACAAGATCCTATATAGAAATGTTCCGCAAATTTGCCCTACGCCAGAAGGCATATCTTCAAGTTGCTGAAGAAGGAGGTAGTCTATCTCAAAGGCAATCAGCAGTAGAGGAACGGGTTAAAAAAATGCTGGATGACAAGGGCAACCAGAGGATGGTGAGTTGGTCGAGAAGAAGGAGTATGAAACGAGCCCTTTATCACAATATCTTTCAAATTTTGCGTCAGCCCTTGGAGTATGGATATGCTTGTGACAATGCTCATGATGCTTTTGATATTTTGGAAAGACACATTAACGAAATTGAGGAACTTTTGAATGATCACACTCAGAAAACCATGATTGAACTTCGAAACAAGATCGATGAAGTTGTAAAAATGATGACATCTGATGTGGAACATGAACTCACAAAGTTGATTCCAAAAGACATCGATGAAAGTGCCAGAGATCTGCAAGCAAAGATGGCTGCCATAATGGGTCGGCTTAAGGCATTCCAGGCATTGCCTGAAATTGGCAGTTATGTGAGCGAATTTCGGCTTAACATGTTTCGAAGTCTGATCCGATATCGACTGGAAAAAATTATGGAGCTTCAGCTAGACAGAAATCACGTTTTAAAAGCAGTCAGTGCGACAATGGGCTATATATCAGGAATTTTTGATTATCTTGAGACGAGATATGATAATATCACAACCCCATTTATGGATTTTTCCAGGGCTGAGGCGATACGATCGCTCAACTACTTCATGGACGAGGTTATTGAAATGGCACCCTTGCTATTGACTCGAGAGTTGGCATCGTCCCTCTTCAGCGAGAAGACAGAGGACTACTACAAACGCTATTTTGTGGGGGGGGTGACGGTATCGCTCTATGCACGCACAGCATAGTAGATACGCTCAACCTTGCAAAGCATGTGATCGATCATGGTGATTTTGATATGGTGCTCGTCATCGGCCCTGAGGGTGGAAAATATGCAGCACCATTTGAAATGCTCAGATTGCCTGTGACTCAGATTCACATCGACGATTTTGACAAGGGACGTCCTTACAAGGTCATCGGAAACTTAGAGGAACTGCGCGGAAGACGGATTTTGCTTTTGGAGGATGATGTTCATAGCGGTTCAACATTGAATCGTACCTTAAGCCTCGTTCTTCCATTTGAACCAGAAGCACTTGATCTATTTCTTGGCAATCCTATCCATTACCAAAACTTGGAAAATGTTCCAAAGGTCATACGTAATATATATACTAATCTGTCCTACCCGAAGTCATCTGAAGAGGAACACGCAATCTATGAATGGTTTTTGAAACTCGCTGGTGCTGTATAATACATCTTCCGCCGTCACCGAGGTTTTTTAACAATTTTTTCAAATCACCCGTGTTTTAATCACGCCTTCAATAGCTTCGATCCTGGAGATGGTTGAATCGTCGATCGGACCATCAATATCTATTATGTTATACGCTGTCTCGCTTTTGCTCTTATTGAGCATCTCCTGAATGTTGAGTTTACTAGCTGCGAGCACTGCTGTGAATTGTCCCACCATGTTTGGGACATTTTTGTTGATGATAGTGAGTCTCGTATCAGTTTGTCTTCCGAGTTGGCAGTTGGGAAGGTTGACGGAGTTAGATATATTTCCATTTTCAAGAAAGTTGGCTACCTGTGACGCTATCATCATCGCGCAGTTTTCTTCAGCTTCGGGTGTAGATGCGCCAAGATGAGGAAAGCATATCGTGTTTTTAGCTGAGATAAAATCGGCACTCGCAAAGTCTGTCACATATGTGCTGATATGGTCAGCTTCAAGTGCCTTTAATAGGGCTTTCTCATCGACTACACCCCCTCTTGAAAGGTTGATAAGGCGCGCGCCCTTTTTCATCATGGAGATTCTATTCTCATTCATAAACCCCTTTGTTTTTTCTGTCTCAGGGATATGAAGTGTGATGTAGTCTGAGGTCTTGATCAACTCGTCTAATGACGCGGCCTTTTTTACCTCGCGCGAGAGATTCCATGCCGAATCGACTGAAATGAATGGATCGAAACCGGATACATCCATGCCCAGGGATGTGGCGCTGTTTGAGACCATCACGCCGATCTGTCCCAGACCGATGACTCCCAATTTTTTTCCGAGAATTTCCGGACCTGTAAATGTGCTCTTATTCTTTTCGATATTTTTCGATATATCTGTAGCGTTCTTAAGTCCACCGACAAAATTGATTCCCTCGATCACCCTTCTTGAGGAGAGGAGGAGGGCGAGAATTGTGAGTTCCTTCACTGCGTTTGCATTGGCGCCCGGGGTGTTAAGGACGACGATACCTTTTTCAGTGCATTTTTCGATAGGAATGTTGTTCACTCCCGCACCCGCTCTGCCAACAACTTTAAGCGACGCAGGCAATTCCATCTCATGCATTTTGAAGCTTCTTAAAAGGATTGCATCGGGTGACGTTTCATCATCGGATATGTTATATAGCTTGGAAGAAAAGGTCTTTAAACCCTCTGACGATATTTTGTTGAGAATTTTAATCTTGTGCATCGTTTTTTCCTTTCTATTGTTCAAACCACTCGGCTGGGTCGAGTCTATAGAACTCTTTTAGCTCTTCGTAAAGTTTTGGATGTATCTTTTTCATCAGTATAGCCTTCTCAAAAAATGTCTCAGTCGCTACTGCGAAGAATTCTGCAGGATTGGTGGCACCGTAAAAATCCATGATATCTTTTTCATGGTGCATCATAGCGGAGCGAAGGTGTTGGTATTCTTCAGTTAGCACATGTGCCCACATAGCGTAGCTTGAACGTTTTTCTAGTAGCGGTGCTCCATTAGCCTGGCCGCTCTCCTGATCTAGTTGGTGCGCGAATTCGTGGAGGACGACGTTGTGTCCCCCTTTGAAATCCATAGTGCACTGTTTGACATGATCCCAAGCGAGCACTACCGTTCCACGATCCCACGATTCTCCCAAACGGGCGCTCGGCTCTGTTATGTATGTGATGCCGATCTGAACCCTTTGCTCAGCGACGTAAGCGCTTGGATAGACGAGTATCGAAGAGAGAAGAGGGAAGTAGGTGATCTTATCTCTGTTCAAAAGGAGTATGCAGGCTTGTGCTGCGATTGTGACCTTTATTTCATCGGTGATCTTGAGTCCACCGCATCCTTCAAAGTACTTTTCTGCGAGGAATACCTGCATATGTCTATGGAGTTGCTTTTTTAGGTCGTCAGGCAAAAATTTATAGAGTGCGACATTTCGCTCTATGATCTCAACCCAATCGTGTGACAGTTCCTTTTGCAACAAAATCTTTCGCCTGTGATTTCTCCACTCGAGTTTGATTATCCAGAGCAGGAAAAACAGAATCCATATTGATATGAAAAGAAATATTCCCATATAGTTTCAGTCTTATAGCAGAGTTGGGTTTGAATTCAAAGGGCAAATGAAAAAGAGGCAAGAGGTCAGAAGCAAGAAGTCAGAGGGTAGAAATATGTCGGTTCATTCACCGATCCGGAAGCAAAATAAAAAAGACGCCGAAAGGCGCCTTTTTTATTTTGGTAGCGGGGGCCGGATTTGAACCGACGACCTTCAGGTTATGAGCCTGACGAGCTACCAGGCTGCTCTACCCCGCATCATTTATTTAATTTTCAGTCCCCGCAGCTATTACACAATGCTGTCTTCTCAAATGGGATTCACCTCTTACTGGATTATATATATGTTGTCAAATGCTAATCCCTAGAGGTGTGTGTGAGTTTTTGTAGGGGCGGGTTTCAAACCCGCCCGCGTTACTATTTTAGGGCAGGTTTGAAACCTGCCCCTACAAATAAAACTCTACGGATTCAACGCTTGCAAATATTCGAGGACAAACAATCCATCCTTCCTGATCAAAACATCGTCAAACCATATCTCGCCGCCGCCAAGGTCTGTGGTCTGTCTTAGGACGATATCCCAGTGAATTTCGGAGTTGTTGCCGTTGAAGGCCATGTCATATGCCTTTCCCACTGCGAAGTGAATCGATCCGGCGATCTTTTCGTCGAAGAGGGTGTCCATCATCGGGACATTGACCTTGGGGTTCACGCCTATCGCAAATTCTCCAACGTATCTCGATCCTTCATCTCTATCGAGTATGCTTTTAAGCTTCTTTGCGTCGCCTGTCTCACAGCTCTCTTCAACAATTTTTCCATCTTTAAATGTGAATTTTATACCGTCGAAGAGCTGTCCCTCTCTCACACTCGGCGTGTTGAATGAGATCGTTCCGTTTAAGGATTCCTTCACTGGAGCCGTGAATATTTCGCCATCGGGGATGTTTAGTTTTCCATCGCATTTGATAACAGGGATATCCTTGATCGAGAAGCTCAATTCTGTGCCGGGGCTCTTGATGCGTACCTTGTCGGTTTTTTTCATGAGTTCGAAAAGCGGGTCCATAGCCTTCGACATCTTTGAGTAGTCGATGAGGCAGCAGTCGAAGTAGAAATCCTCAAACTCGTGTGTGGACATCTTTGCAGACTGCGCGAAAGTTGGGTTTGGATAACGCATGACGACCCATCTGGTTTTGACGGAGCGGCATTCGCCATGTACCTTCTTCATTACAGTCGAAGAGAGGATCTTCATCTTTTCCGACGGGACATCTGCCATCTCGAGAACATTTTCCGAAGCGCGAATGCCGATATAACAATTCATCTGTTGCATCCTCGACAGTTGAAATTCTGCCTCAGCCTCAAACTGCTCTTTGGTGGCGTTCATAAGCTGAGCCCTGTTGAGCATGTCGTCGTGTAGAAGATAGAAGGGGAGGGCGCCATTTTTGTAGCATTCCTCTATGATAGCTTCGATTAAGGGGTAAGATCTAACGCCAGAGGCCTCTATCAGCACTTTATCGCCTGTTTTCGCTTCTATTGAATAGTTGACGATGTTTTTCGCTAAGTTTCTGATTCTTTGATCCATTACATCCTCCTGCCTGTTTGTTGATAACACTGCATATTAGCCCATATGATATCGGTTAGGGTTTTACAAGCTACAAATTTATCGATCCCGCCTCAGAAAGAGATAAAGGATTGGAAGGGATAGATATACTGTAGTTCCCCACCTCGGATGGATGAACGAGAGTAGTATTGCAGCAACGGAAATTACCGGAATGACAAGGCTGTTTTGCCTGTTTATCTTTACGATTATCGGATCGAGCTCTTTGTCTATCAGCCGGTTGTTGCGTGAAGCGTATTCCCAGTGATAGAAAAAGATCATTCCCACTATTAGCATGTTTCCTTCAAATATCAAAACTGCAGGAAGGAAGTCTCCATAATCTCCCACAAGCGATGTGGTGAAAGGTATCAGGCAGATAAATAACAATGCGACAATGTTGATATAAAGAAGCCCTCTGTCTGATTTGTGAATAAAGTTGAAATGCTGATGGTGTGCTATCCAGAACGCAGAGAGGAGAAAGAAACTCTCCACGTAGTGGAGAAATTCAGGGAATAAATTGAAGAGCACATCATTCAATGCTTCGATATTAGGCCCATCTTTGGGCACGTCGATTTCAAAGCTCAAAACGAGGATTGTCATGGCGATCGCAAATACACCATCTGTGAGGGCCTCTATTCTTGAGGTCTTTAGTTCAAGCTTTAGCATTTGCAGTCTGGGTATTTTCATACTAACTCCTGATCTGTTTGGATTTACTTAAACGTTTTGTCAGTTAATTTCAATGCCCACAATTGGTTAATACCAAAAATAAGCGGATAAAACAAATTGATTCGAGGGAAGCTATTTCCCACCTTTGAAGTGAAAATGATGCCCCGCCACCCCATATAAATAATTTTCTTGTATTTATATTTTTTTAAGGTTATACAGCTCGAAACTTTTTTAAACCATTCCTTGGAAGGGGGATAAAATGAATAAGAAGATCAAAAGAATGTTGGCATGTTTGGGTGTTGCTGTACTCTTCATCGGTGCATCGTTTATGAGCGGTTGCAAAAAGGCTGATGATGCTGCAGCTACAGAGACCATGACTCAGGAGCAGACAGCTCCTGCTACTGAGGCTCCAGCTGCAGAAAGTGAAGCACCTTCAACACAGGAGACAACTACTGAAGGGACAGGAAGCGGCAATTAGTAGTTGAATTTTTAGAGAAGATTAAAAACCCAGGCTTTAAGCCTGGGTTTTTTATATGTAGGGAAAGCCATACTAATATTTTTATGAATTTATGTTTATTCACTATTATCAGGTGTGTTACTGAAGACCTATTCCGGATTTGCAAAGGCGCGATCCCATTCATCATCATTAGGTATATTACTGAAAACTGTTTCGAAACTGTTAAAGGTGTGCATCCATTCATCTTTTATCCAGGTAAGTTTTTCAAACGTGTTTCTCCGTCTTGCCTTTGAGGGTATTCTTCTAATTAGCATAGATAGATCTGCTGACAATATTTCTCTTTCATCATAGGAAAATATAAGATTTTTGATTGTTCTAAAAACAATAGACGCATAAGATGCCCGATTATCTCTAATTGAAGAGATGAGAGTGGCTCTCATTAAATATAATGAAGATTTTAACATCTCTTCCAAAGTCTCTATTATAATGAATGTGTTGATTTTAGGGAAGATTTTATTGTTATCATTATTCAAAGGCTTCTTACGAGCCAGGTGAGCTCTTAAAGTCAGATCTATAAAGGTGGATAAAAGTTCTAGCTGTGCAATTAGTGAATTGCCATCATCTCCGTTTAATTGTTTTAAAATTACTGATTCAATATCAGACTCAACATCTGATAGCTCATTAAGAAAATTATACATATGAGTCTTATAATCAAGAATTGCCACATACATCAGATGGAGTTGAAAAGTTGAATCCAACAAGATATTTCTTTTGTCCTTAGGCATATTGTTATAGATGTTATAAAGTTGTTTGATAAATTTGCTTACATTATCTAAGTCATTTCTTTGATAAGCAAGGTAAGCTCTCAACGTCGGCAGCATAATCCTCTCAAAAGAAGAAATGCTATTGGATTCTTTTGGTTTTTTATTTTTTGTTTTTTTTGATCTGCTTTTTGGTGATTCTTTCGATCTGATGAATAGAATGGCTTCATTGATAAACGGTATAGCCAATGGGCTGAGCAATCCTCCATAGAATATCATTTCTGGAAAATTTAATAAGTCCTCTGTTGTTGTGGGGGAACCTCTTTTTAAAATTTGCGTAACCTTTAAAGCAGAGAACTGTTGAACAGAAAAAATATTTTCCATTGACCGATCAAATGTCTGGGTGGCTTTTGGATGCATCGATGGCCGTTCCATTTCATTAAGGTTAAGTAAAGCTTCATTGCACAAATTCTGGATAAGAGTGTGATCTGCAAAATTCAAAGCTTCAAAATTAATGTTTTCGAGAAGACTTTTGCATAAGATTGCCAGAAGTCCTATAGCTTCTATAGAGTGGGTATTTCTATGAGAGAGCTGCTGAAAGAGGATAGTTGTATATCCTAAACAATCCTGTAACTCCTGGTCTGTAAGAGATGGTAATTGTAATCGGGGAATAAATATTTCTTCTAAGATATATAAGTTCAATCTATCACTTCTTTCTCTTGGATTTTTGTCGTAAATATTTGCAACCTCTTTAACTACTTTCTCCGTTGAGAAATCTCCAAGTTTAGATACATAATTAAGTGCGAGTCTTGCAGTCTCAAACTCTTCTGCGGCGAGTAATAGATCAAAGAGTTCACGGGTAGGTGTTTGTCTATACACTCTTCTATCCATTTCTCTATTAGGATTCAGCTTAGTAGTATAAAGCTTTTCAAGCGCTTCAATAAATTGATCTGACAATGGAGTTGTGGAAACAGGGGGTTTTAAAAATCTACTATCACGATAAGGAGCTCTGGCATTCTGCAACAGAAGTGGGGTGTATCTAAGTATGGCGGCGGATGCTGCTACCTGTAAATCATTTGATGGGGGCTGCGGTTTAAGAGTTGGTGAGGGTATGTTGGGGTCGGTATTTTGTCCTGGTAAAATTAATTCGTGTTTTTGTAAAGTAGCAAGTAGTTGGTTGGAAGCCTTTATATAATTGTTCTGAATAGTTTTTGACATGGATTATTTCCCCGGTGCTGTTGTTGGAATGGGTTGATGTTTTTGTAAATTCTCCCAAACTATTTGCATCTGTTTATGAATTGTTTCTAAGTCATGTTTGATGGTTGAAAGTGCATGCTGAAAAGTGTCAGGTCTTTTCCCGCGATCATTTCTTTGTATGGGCGGAGTACTGGTCAGCGCTGTGTTAGTATTATCCCGATCTATTACTTCAGGGAGGATCTGTTCGGAGGGCGGGGGATTAAGCATGATCTCTTCCAGAATCGTCTGGCTTTGTGTTGATAATTCCAATTCTTCAAGCAAAGCCATTCTATAATCCTGTTCAGGAAATGCTGATGATGAGGAAAGAAAGATTCTTAGGTTGTGAGTTATGAATCTAAGTGATTCGAAGATGGTGCCAAAAAGCATTGTAAATTGAAAAGGGAAACCGACAGGGTTTTTTGCCGACCTCTTCTGCTCATCAAGCAAAGGAACGATTGAGAGGGACTTTATTCCTTCAGCAAATGAAATTATAGCGTGCGCCATAAGCAGGATGTCTTGCGTAAAACTCTTTTTATCAGCAGTGAAGGATGCAAGACAGTTTGCTACAAAGCTTAAGGAAATCAGAAGGTTCAAAGGGTTGTCTTTGTCAATTGAATGTTGTAGCTGTTCGTAATAATTATCAGGAAAATCAATTGATAAAGAATAGCGAGCCGCTTCTGATAGCAGATAACCTAAAAGCAGAAGATCATTTGTTTTAATCGATGCATTCTTTATGGACAAAATTGAGCTAAGGGTTGAATTCAATTCTTTCAAGAAAGGTTCAAGAGTTTTGAGTTTATGTTCATCAGGCTCTAATCTGTTGATCTCTTCCTGACTCCTCTTGAGTTTATGGAAATATAAGAGTGCGCGTGTCAAAAAGAAAAGAAATTTTCCTGTTTCTGAGATGTTTTGTGTCAATTTATCAAGTGCTTTGATGTAGAAATTGACCATTGTAAAAAAAGCTGAATTGTTGTGCCAATTGACAAATGATTTTTTTGAAAGCTCAAAAATACGGGTGATTATTTTTTCCGCGTCGTTATCTTCAAGCATACAGATCTGATCGAGAGTGATCTTAGCTGATTCGTGGAATAATCTTTCAAATTTTTTCGTTTGATTTAGAAAATTCTCATTTGGTTCTTTTTCCTTAGTTTTCAGGGATCTTGCGATTTCATTTGTATTATTCAAGATTTGTGAAAGAAAACCAAGATATCCTGCCTCTGAGAGATGTTGTTGCTCAAGGGCGCCAGGTCCATCGAAAAATCTTTCTGAGTGATAGTGTTCGCGAACTGCATCATGTTGTTTTAATAGAATTTTCAGACGCATTTTTGGGCTTTGAGGGTAGATCGATGAAATTCCCTGATTAAACCAATCAAGCGCCTGAATGCGCAATCGAGTAAATGAGTCCGGTTCAAAACTTTCGAGTACAGCTTGCGCAATATTCCAGTTGCTTACCTGTGCAGCTCTTCCGAAATCTTTTTTTAATGCTTCTAATTGCTCTGGTTCGGATAATATTATATATGAAGATGTTATTTCCCTTTGCATAAACCTTCCGAGGGCACTGTCAACATGTGAACAGAGAGCCATCATGAACAACTCCCTATCCCTCCCGGCCATAAATGCTTCTTGTATTGGTTGAACATAGGAATTTGGGATTAAGGATGGTGGATCGTTTTCTCTCCTCGATACTATTGTATCATCAGGTGTGAAATGACTTAGCAGAGGATGTTTTAGCGTTGGTTCGTTTGTTGCCAATATAGTTTCCGGATGGGATTGAACAAATTGCGATGGGGGTGCCAGCTTGGGTTCCTGAGTTATTGTCTGTTGAGCATTGGGAGTAGGTGGAATTCCAATAGCAGTTGTTATTATGGGACTCTTTGGTCCTGTCATGGTTTCCCCCATTTTGAGAACTTAATTTGAAAAACGAATCAATTGAAAAATGAGAATGGCTCAGATTTATCCAATAAGCGATTTAAACTATATTTCTTATATTGAGATATTTTGCAAGAAGAAAAGTTTTTATCATGACTTTACATTTATGTTTTTTTTGTGCATATATCTGTTATCAAATTTTGGCGAATTCGTTGTAATACCATTCCCAAATAGTTTTTCTGATAATTAACAATAACAATAACAATAACCAATTAACAATAACCAATTAACAATAACCAATTAATAGGGGGATCTATGCAATCTTTAGGGTTAACTACTAATCACTTATCATTTATGGGGGCGGTGGTTTTGCATAACCCCAAATTGGTTCAGTTTTATGGTGGGGCGGCACCTGAGGCCATAGAGAGACTCTCAGAAAGTTTGCAGGGAGGGCAATATCCCGAACAATTGCGTTCTTTGGCAGGAGAATATCAAAGAAGATTTATTTCAGGTGCATTTTCATTAGGACTTACAAGGTTTAAGGATCCTAAATCATCAGTGCCATCCGATGATCCTGAGATGTTTAGGGAAAAATTATTAGAACTCTCAAATTCATCTGATCCGACGCGTATAAGAGCGGCATTGCAAGAGGGTTTTGAACCGACTGTCGAGAAAATCGAAATTGCAGTTGATCTTCTTTTGAATGAGCTGGGAAGAGTGTTTAATCCATCTGATGAGCGTGAAGTTTTAATGACTTATCTGAGTAAAATTGAAGAACATGCTGCTATTCATAGCGATGATGATAGAGCGATTATGTTGATGTGGAGAATTAAAGAGTTGATCGATCAGATATCTGAAAAACAGCTCTCTAAGGTTTTACAAAACATTGTAAGTTTAATGATTGAAAAATATAGATTTCCTGATGCTGCAGCTCAGGCGATATTAGAGCGTGTGAATAGAATTTTTCCCGATGCAGATCATTATGCTGCAGGAATTATGTTGGATGAAATTCTCAAGCTAGATGGTTTTACTCCCTCAGTCGTTATTCCTACATCAAGGGTGTTGGATAATATTGGCGAAGGAGAGCGGGCTTTGAATGCAATTAACAGAGTTCGTAATGAACCTATGACACCGCTTGAAAAATTATTGCAAAGAGTTGTCGAGGCCTCTATCGGTTTGAAAAACAAAAATGGAGCATTGATTGAAAAGGCGAGAAAGGGTCTGCTGCATGAACTCAAGCTTTCCAGTCGATCGTTGCTTGGTGATCGTGGTGACATGCTGGATAAAGATGAGTCTGGATACGATCATGCTAAATCAACTCATTTTGCAGAGAATGAGAAATCAGAAGGGCGTATGTTATGGTATGAAGGTGCTATGTTGGTGGCTGAATGTTATAAGGCAATTTGGGCTGATAAATTATCCCGCGCGTTTAGCATGATGTTATCAAGAAATCACGCTACTTCTTTGACTGCAGAAGATCTGGAAGAATATTTATATCAGGAGGTGAGAGAGGTTGGTGTAGAGGTTTTTGCATTGCTTGTACATGCCGATCAATATTTGCGTGGATGGATTTTAGAACAGGCCGAGGATGATAAATCTGTTTTATATAATTGGCAGCAGAGGATGAGGGAAAATATCAACACCTGGATGAATGAGGAGGGGAAGGCATATCCCAAACTAATTGATGATGTCCTGCAAAATGTTAGCGTTTTACATACAAAGGGAGATCAGCTTCCGAATATTTTTTCTCTCATGCAATAAACAGATCGACAAACTTTTGTCTCACGACATCTACAAGCCCTCTGTCGGTGAGTTTTATCTCTGGTATGACAGCCAGCGCAAGAAAAGATAGCGTCTGAAATGGATCCTCGAGCCTTGAGCCCAGTTTTGAAGCAGCTTTCAAAAGCCTTTTCTTATATTCCATGACATCCTTTATGGGCATGTCTGTCATGAGTCCGGCGATGGGAAGGGGGAGGACTTCCAGAACCTTTCCATTCATCACAGCGGCAAAGCCCCCGTTAGCCTCTTCAAGAGCCCTTGCAGCCTCAAGCATATCGCCATCGTTCATCCCAACGACGATCAGGTTGTGCGAGTCGTGCGCCACTGTAGATGCTAGCGCGCCTCTTTTTAGTCCAAAGCCTTTGACGAATCCCAAGCCGACGTTGCCGGTCGCATGATGCCTTTCAATGACTGCGAGTTTTGCCAGATCCATTTTTGAATTCACTTCAGCATATCCATCGACTATCCTAGCAGGTTGAACTATCTCTTTTGTGACGATCTGATGTGGCACCAGCTCGATCACGCGAATATTCTTAGATTCTGCTTTTATTTTAAAACTCTTATCGGCCAACTCGCCGATGTTGACATTCCTTCGGAAGTGAGTCCTGATTTTCGGTTTGATCTCAACGACCATCTTTCCATCTTTTGCGACGATCTTACCATTTTTAAATACCATTTTGATTTTGAAGTTGTGAAAGTTATCGAAGACTACCAGATCGGCTTTATGTCCGACTGCGATCGCCCCCTGTTTTTCTTCAAACCTGAAATACTCCGCCGTGTTTAAAGTCGCCATCTGAATTGCAGTGAGAGGGCTGAGCCCGAATCTGATCGCTTTTTTTATTACATAATTGATGTGCCCTTCGTTTATGAGATCTTTCGGAACACGGTCGTCTGTGCAGAACATGCAGCGATGCGCGTTGCTCTTGTTGACCACGGGCAAGAGATCCTTCAAGTTTCTCTCGCACGTCCCTTCGCGCACCATGAGGTGCAGCCCCGCCGCAAGTTTTGCAGCCGCCTCTTTTGCAGTTGTCGATTCGTGATCTGAGCGGATGTTGGCCATTAAGTAAGCATTGAGTTCGATCTTGGTGAGTCCGGGCGCGTGGCCATCGATCGTATGACCCTTCGCCTTTTTTATCTTTCTCATCAGCTCGCGATTTCGGTGGATGACGCCGGGATAGTTCATGACCTCCGCCAACCCCAACACCCTCGGATGTTTCCAGAACTGTGCGAGATCGTCCGCGGTTATTTTTGCGCCCGATGTTTCGAGATTCGTAGATGGCACGCAGCTTGGTATCATGAAATAGACATCGAGAGGAAGACCCTCGGTTATGTTGAGCATATATCGGATGCCCTTTACTCCAAGGACATTGGCGATCTCGTGCGGATCGACGATTACAGATGTCGTCCCGAGAGGTACAACGGTCTTTGCAAATTCAACAGGAGAGATCATCGTCGATTCGAGGTGCATGTGGGCGTCAAAAAATCCAGAGGAGACGTATGCCCCTCTGACATCGATGGTCTTTCGGGATTTATATTTTCCCACACCTAAGATTACGCCATCGATGATGCCGATATCACCGTGAATAATTCTTCCCGACGTCACAGAGACGATATTCGCATTTTTTATCACAAGATCGGCCGGAATCTCTCCAGCAGCCGCTGCAATTCTTTTTTCAAGGCTCATAAGTTACTCCGTAGTAATAGCGGATAGTTTTTAGCGTTTAGCGTAGAGCGTAGAGCGTATAGAAAAAAACTAAACGCTATCCGCTCTACGCTATAAAAATCCGCTCTACGCTATAAAAAAACATATCTTGCTACGAACAAAATTCCCAACACATAAACCAGCCAGCTCACCTTTTTTCCTTTTCCAGCGCAGAGCATTAGGATCGGGTAGCTGATGAAGCCTATCGCGATGCCATCGGCTATGGAAAATGTAAATGGAATTGCTATTATTGTCAGAAATGCAGGGATCGCCTCCACGAGGTTATCCCATGCTATATCCCTTATTCCCGCCATCATCATCGCACCGACCATGATGAGCGCCGGAGCAGTCACTGGGTGGATCATGGATCCATTTGAAAGCTGAATCGGTCTTGCGATCATCTCGACGATGGGAAAGAAGAAGAGGGCGAGTAAAAATAAAATTCCAATGGTGATCGCGGTGAGCCCCGTCCGACCCCCTGATTTTATGCCTGTGATGCTCTCTATATATGAAGTTACTGTCGAAGTGCCGAGGAGCGCCCCAGCAACCGTTCCGACGGCATCCGAGAAGAGTGCCTGCGATGCCCTTGGTAGTTTATCATTTTTTATAAGCCCCGCTTGCGATGTCACGCCGATGAGCGTGCCGATCGTGTCGAACATGTCCATGTAGAGTAGCGTAAGAATCGGTACGATGTACTCGAATTTTAGCACGCCTAATATATCCAATTTGAAAAGGGTAGGTTTGATCGATGGGGGAAGGCTAAAGATTCCCTGGTATTTCAAAATTCCGGTCGCGATGCCGATGATGGCCGTTGCGATGATGCCGATGATGATGAATCCCCTGACCTTTCTGACAGCTAAAATTCCGATGATAAGAAGCCCCGCGATCGCGAGCATGACCGGCGGTTCTGAAAAATTACCTTTAGCGACTATTCCGCCGGCACTTTTCACAACAATGCCGGCTTCGATTAGCCCGATGAATGAGATGAAAATGCCGATGCCGACGGCGATCGCAACTTTCAGACAATGAGGGATGGCGTTGATCACCATCTCGCGAATCTTCAGAAGACTCAATAATATAAATACAGTTCCTGAGATGAAAACCATCCCAAGGGCTTTATCCCAGCCGATGCCGAACCCCAAAACTATCGAGTAGAGGAAAAAGAAATTCTCTCCCATCCCGGGTGCGAGTCCGATGGGGTAGTTGGCCAAAAGACCCATGAGTATAGTAGCGATGGCGGAGGCAATGCAGGTAGCGACCATCACCGAGCCGGGATCCATGCCGGCCTGCGTCAGAACCTGCACCTGAACGAAGATGATGTAGGCCATGGTGAGAAAGGTAGTAAACCCGGCCAGGATTTCAGTGCGAATATTTGTAGAATGCTCCGAGAGTTTAAAAAATTTCTCTAACATATTCCCCCCTGAATTAATGAGGCAGATCATACACAATTTTTGCATATATATCAAAGTGAATAAAAGGTTTTCCGCTATGCCCTTCCCCCTTTTGACGGGGGAAGGTGGCCTCAATGATTTTTCCGCTTTGCTCTGCCCCCTTGACGGGGGAAGATGCCCTTGCCATGTCGCATGATATGGCGCAGGGCAGAAGGGGGTGAGTTCCTTTGGCCGTAAAAGCTCTAATCAACATTGATAAAGCATTTCTTCTATGATAAAGCTGTGTATTTGGAGGATTATATGGATCAATTCATGCGAGCGGCTATCGATGAGGCGAGAAGAGGGCTAGATGAGGGTGGTATCCCGATAGGATCTGTCCTGATGCGCGATGAAAAGGTTATCGGACGAGGTCACAACAGAAGGGTCCAAAACTCTGATCCAATGGAACACGCCGAGATAAATTGCCTGAGAAACGCGGGGAGAATAGGCTCATATGAGGGGTCGGTTTTATATTCAACACTGATGCCCTGTTTTCTGTGTGCGGGTGCCGTGGTACAATTTGGAATCAAAAAGGTAATAGCAGGTGAAAACGAGACCTTCAATGGCGCAAAGGAATTTATGGAATCGCACGGTGTCGAGGTGATCGATCTCAATCTCGATGAATGCAAAGGGCTTATGAAGGAATTCATCCAAAAAAATCCCGACCTCTGGAATGAAGATATCGGGAAACTCAAAAAAAATAATAAATTCAGATGTTGGCTGATAAATCTCTTTCACAAATTATTCAGGCGGTAGAGAATACCCCTCAAAAAGCCTCGACGAGAGCTGACGCGGCGTCGAATGGTCGCAAAATGCTGTAAAATAAGTCTTTTAGGCGACTATTCCCTTGACATTCTTGTTGATAGTGATTTTAATAGAACTTAAGTTTAACTCTTTTAAGGTTCGTTCAATCCAGAGGAAAAAATGGGAATTGAAAATAGCAAACATCGTTTGAGTGTCGGTTTTCTTGCCAATCCAATCATGTTTGGTGATTCTGAGTTCGAAGGAGTGTATCAGTTTCGCTTTGGCCCGAAGAAATTCAGGATGGGGGCCGGGCTGTCTGTTCAATGGTCTCCTTTAAAAGGATCGCGATCTAAGGTCGACATTTCAACTGCGACATCGAGTGAGGCTGAGAGGGCTGGCATATCGGGATTTGTCTATGAGAAGAGCAATCGTATATCTGCTTTGTTGAATTTCAGCGGGACATGGTATTTTTATAAAGGCAGGCATGGACAGGTGGGAGTTGGAGGAAAGCTGGGTGCGGGTATTTCAAACAGCTATGGAGATCTGATAATCCAGGCTGCTCAGAGCGGGCTCAGTTCAAACATCTCCGAATTATCATTGCCAACCGACGGATCGATGATATGGGCGATGGTGCTTAGAGGAGGGTTATTTTCCGAATATGTTTTCCCGAGATCATTTATGGCCCTTTATATCAAAGCTTCAGCCGAGGCACCAATCTCAATTCAAAGCAACATTGCAAAACCGTTTACGCTTTTATTTCAAGTAGGTGGTGGCATTGTAGTCTATCTTGATAAGATAGTAAAAAAAGCCGGTAAGAATGGACATAGAATACCGCAATTCATGCCAACGACAAATGGCACAGCATCAAAACCGACGACACAATCACTTTCAAATGAATCATTTCAAAAACTTCACAAAGCCTTTCTTGCTGAGAACCAGTTGGCATTCAGGGCCGCTATTGCAGCTAAACAGGCAAAAACTGATCTAAAGAGAGATTCAATATTGGAAGCTAAAAGACTTCTTGCTGAAACAGACAATGCTACGAAAAAAAGAAAGAAATTAGAAAAACAATATCCTCGTCTATCAAATGGACAGAGAAAACA
The DNA here is from genome assembly GCA_043818055.1 of Pseudomonadota bacterium. Lineage (GTDB taxonomy): Bacteria > UBA10199 > UBA10199 > 2-02-FULL-44-16 > JBDRGF01 > JBDRGF01. Next base: position 77,330 of record JBDRGF010000141.1, read on the forward strand.
ATTGTACAAATTAGTAGCGACTGTGCCCATACAAAAGATGAACACTAAAAATGATATTAATCAAGCTGAACAAACTTTGCGCTCAAGGCTTCAGGCTAGAAAGAGAGTTTTAATTGCAAAAAAGAGTGTTCGTAAAGGTGCGTTATCATCAGCTGAGAGGGGTTTGTCTGAAGCAAGATCAGCCTTGAGGGTTGCGACAACTGGTGATGAGGTTCTGAAACACGAAGGTATGAAAAAAGTTGCGAGGGCAGCAAAATCATTGAAATCAAGTATTCAAACGCTGATTACAAAGATTAAGGCAAATAATAAATCTCTTAGCGAACTGAGAAAATTGAAAAGTGAAGCTGATTCTCTGTATATCACTGCAAAAAGACTTCACGCAAAATCAAAAAGAATCAAACGAGATATGCTATGACGACATCCTGTGATAAATTTATTAAACCAAAGAATATCGATTCCTCCAGAAGTGCTTATGAGTGGTGGTTGAAACGAAGTTTAAATATCGAGACACCAGTTGCAGATGTAGGTAGTAACGGGTTGAATATCTCCATTTTTCAGGATGCAACACTGTTAACACGTTTTAAGAGAAAAATTTCAAAAAATCCTCTACTTCTCAGACATTTTAATCAGAAGGTGCTGGGGTTCGTCAACGATTTCAGAAATGATCTCAACAAAGATGGTAATAAAAATATTATAACTAAAAGCGAAGTCAGTGCTTTGGCTAAGGATATAAAGTCCCAAAATGCAGGCGATGTTATCGTCGATCTCTCAGCGGTGATATATCTCATTAAAAATATCAATAGGATTGATTCACGACGGCTTCAAAAAGCCAGCACGATGCGTGAGGCCTATCTCGCTTTTCATTACTCCGGAAAAAAGTTGGTGCCCGATTCGGTTTCGCGGCAAAGTTACAACCCGAAAATGATTGGTTGCTTTCTTGGTATGACGAAGTCCAACCCCAAATTAACACGTAACTGGAGGAGGGTTGAGAGATGTGTCCTTAACGGAACAGAACGCGCCTCCTTCCATGCACTTTTCAAAGCGCTGCAGCCTAAAATTAAAAAACCTCCTGTAATCAAACAAATCAAAAAAACATTACCAAAAACCAAGACGAAAAAGGTGAGTTGGGGTAGGAGATCGTTTGGTCTTGTATTAGCATTTTTAGCACTACCATTAGCAATCCCCCTAATCATTTACAAGTTGTTTAAATAAAAGATTATTATGAGACCGATAATTAAAACATCGACGAATTTTCAACACTCATTTTCTCCGACTAAGACTCGAGATATTCCCTCTGTCATTCCCGCGGAGGCCTCAAGTCATGCGACGGGGCAATCGGAAATCCGGTATCCTATAGTTCGGTCGACGACAACGTTGGATCCTTATCTACATAGTGATGACAAACTTGGGGTTTTTCGTGTTCAGTATGCCGAATCGAACACTTCAGTCCAAAGTAGCGCCTATGCAACACTCCTCTCAGGTGCTATGTTATTTGGACAAACGAGCACTGATAAATTTTGGGACTTGATGGAGGATCCCGGCTTTTGGGTTTACTGTGGCGTAGGCATAATTATCGAGTTAGCTGTTGCTGGTTATATTATAGCCAAAAGAAGAACAAAGAAAGCTGAAGCAGCAAAACCTTTGGAAGAGGGACCAGAACCACAGACTCTAGAGGATATCAATTCTGATGGCCCTCATATTCCAGTAGTTGTACTCCCAAAAAACGTTCTTGATGAAGCATCAACAGGGCTTCACCGTGAGACTGGCTTAGCAATTCAAGGTATTGCACCGGAAGATTATCCTGAGGAACAAACCTTTCAAACATATTCATTATCTGCAGCTATGGGACAGCCTTCTTCTATACCTCCTTCTGAATATGTTGTAGAAGAACATACACTTGAAGGAGTTGCTCTTGCAGACGTTGCTGCTCCTGTAATGGATGATGGTCTCACAGTTCAGGGTGTTGTGAGCCCATTCGCTGAGGGAAATATAGAATGTCCAAGTTGTCAGACTGCTAATACTCCCGATAACAAATTTTGTTCAAAGTGCGAGTTTCCTCTTCGACTTTTGGATGGCAAATATCGCCTCGTAGAAAAAATAGGCGAAGGTGGAATGAGCGAGATATACAGGGCAGAGCATACTGAGTTTAAAAGAAATCTTGCACAAGCAGCCAATGGAGGCGCTCGCTCTGTATTGGGGGAGGGAGCCTATACTCGTGTCATCAAGGTTATGAAGTTAGATTCTATGGACACAAGTGCGGCAAAGATGTCACGGGCAAAAATTGTTGAGGATTCATTTAGAAGCGAAGTTGCAACATTGAGTGCTCTTTCATCGAAGAGCCCTCATATCGTTCAGATACACGATGTTGGCTCGAGCTGGATTGGGCTCTACTATGTCATGGAGTATCTACAGGGCGAGACCCTTTTTAATTTTGTTGATGCTCAAGGCAATGTTGTTTCTCTTCTTAGAGAAGGAAGGTTTCAGGAAGTATTGGAACGAGTCGATCTTATAGCGCATATTTTGGAACAGATTTGTGATGCTCTCGCTGTCTGTCATAAGTTCAATGTGGCACATCGGGATCTTAAACTTGAGAATATCATGCTCCTCAAAAATGAACGGGATGATCATTTTGTTAAAGTAATAGATTTTGGCATAGCAGCAATTTTATCTCAAAAGGATGGAAATAAACAATCTCCCATAGCATCAGGTACACCTGAGTATATGCCGATGGAACAATTGGGTGGAGAACCGGTTGTTCAATCCGATATTTATGCCCTTGGGGTTATTGTATATCATCTTTTAACGGGTGGTTATCCAATCCCCAACGCAAGCGAGTTAGTAAAGAACCAACAAATTCTCTCATTGCTGACCGATCTTGCAAAGGAGCATCAAAAGCCAGTTACAGAGTATGATGTGCGTTTTGAGCCCTTTATGGAATTGTTGAAAACGGCTTTTAAGACGAATTATACAGATAGACATCGAAATGTGGCTGAATTTATGTATGCGCTGAAGAGCGCCGTAGAGCGCTTTAAAGAGTCTTTGAAAAAATAGTATTTATTATTCTGAATCGCTGTTTTTTCCAGATCTCAATTGATTTATTCCAGAAATAATTTTAATAAAGTCTGATGAATTATCTCATCGATTACCACATCCACACAAGACTATCCAACGATTCAAATGCCGATCCGTTTGAAGTCTGCGAGGCTGCTGTCAAGGCTGGTTTAAACGAGATCGCTCTCACAGATCACTGCGAGTTCGGACCTAAATACCCCGGATTTGCCGATCACAAAGAATGTCAGAAAATATTGGAAGCATGCCGCTCTAAGTTTGGAGATAAATTGACGATCAGGGCCGGCATTGAGACAGGCGATGTTCATCTTTTCATGGATAAGGTGAAGGATATCCTGAATGCCTTCGATTACGACTTCGTCATCGGCTCTGCACACTATGGATTTGGGCTGAAGCCTGCTTGGGAAAAGGAGTTCTTTGATGTCGGAAGGAGAGAGGCCTTCGAGGGGTATTTCAAACAGGTGGATGTGCTGGCCAAGGTCGGCGATTTCGATATCTTAGGACATATCGATCTAATCAAACGGGATGCCTTCAAACATGGCGTAGAATACGACGGCCCCAAACCTTACGAGCATATTATCCGCTCAATTTTAAAGAGCATAATAGAGCGGGGTAAGGGGCTAGAGATAAATACTTCTCCCCTGAGGCGCGGGCTTCAAGAGCCCTGTCCGGATCAGGAGATTTTAAAGTGGTATCATGAAATGGGAGGAAGCATCATAACATTCGGATCAGATGCCCACAAACCGGCGGATGTCGGCGCCGACATTCGAAAGATGATGAGGCTCGCAAAATCGATCGGCTTCAAAACATTCGCAACATTTGAACGAAGGAAGTTAAAGCTGATTAAAATTTTCTGAAAAGAAAAAAAGCGCATGTGGCATGTAGTTAAAATTAAACCCCCAGCCGGCTAAAAGCAATCACCCCCTTCTGCCCTGCGCCATGTCATGCGACATGGCAAGGGCATCTTCCCCCGTCAAGGGGGCAGAGCACAAAGGAAAAGTCATTGGAGCCACCTTCCCCCTGCAAGCATGGGGAAGGGCGAATTACATGCCACATGCTACATGCGATTCTGGTTTTTCTCACGCTATCGCATTCAGAGCCTTTTCGATCTCCTTCGTTGCGATGACGATCCATGTCACACCTTCGTTGCCAGTCGTGGCGTAGCAGTAATCGACATTTACATTCGCATTTGCAAGATCGGCGGCTGCTCTGTTTAAGGAACCAACCTCATTTTCTGTCTCAACTACTACCACATCTGAGATCGAAGCTTTAAACCCGGCCTTTTCAAGCGCCTCCAATGCCTTCGCGTTGTTGTCGGTGAGAATCATGAAGTGACCTTCTTTTTTTATGCCGTAGGCACAACATGCGTGCAGGTTGACGCCGGCCTCTGCAAGAGGGGATGTGATTTGTGCAAGCATCCCGGGTTGATTTTTCGTCTCAATATGCAACTCCGTCGATTTAAATACGCGTGTCATAGGTTCTCCTTTCGATTTTAGGGAACAAAAATATCATCTGGTGTGATAAAAGGCAAGGAACAAGGGACAAGTTGCCAGTAGCCAGGGTCAAGGAGCAGACTAAAATTCTTCTCTCTGGCCTCTTTTTTCTTGCTTCTGACTTCTTGCTTCTTGCTTCTTGTCCCCTGACCCTATAGATTACCCCAGCCATGACTGAAAAATTTTTTCTAGGCATCGACCTCGGCTCGGTCTCTGTCAAACTCGCTATCTGGAGCGATGAAGAGGGTTTGATTTACTCCTCATACGATCGCGTTGCGGGGGATGCCCAGCTTCGTCTTCAGGAGAGTTTAGATAGAGCTATTCAGCAGTTTCCCACACTCGAATTCAACTCGGTTGTAGCTACAGGTAGTGGCAGGGGGTTTGTTGGAGAGGCTTTGGGCGTTGGCACCGTCAACGAGATAACCGCTCAGGCGATGGCTGTTAGGAAACTTTACCCGGCAATACGTTCTGTTATCGAGATCGGTGGGCAGGATTCGAAACTCATTATCTTGTCCGATTCGACCGAGAAGGGTGTTCTCGATTTTCAGATGAATGAGCTGTGCGCCGCTGGCACAGGAGCTTTCCTCGATCGTCAGGCAGCACGGCTCGGTCTCAATATCTCAGAATTTTCTCATCTCTCATTACAGTCGGAGCATCCTGTAACGATAGCCGGCAGATGTGCAGTATTTGCCAAATCGGATATGACCCATCATCAGCAGGAGGGAAGGGCTCTCTCCGATATTATCGCGGGATTGAACGATGCGCTGGCCAGAAGCTATCTCTCGAACGTGGTTCGCGGCAGAACATTGATGAAGCCTGTATCTTTTCAGGGGGGCGTTGCTGCCAATTTGGGACTGATCAAGAGCTTTAAACGGATATTGAATCTGAACGATGACGAGATAGTTGTGCCGAAGGAATATAGAGTTATGGGCGCGACAGGTTGTGCCATATATTCCATAGAAAATTCAGATTCAAAAAAAGTTACATTGAAAGAGCTGATCGATCGCCTTAAGAACTATAGATCACAACTTCTAAATAAAAAATCGCAGATCGAATCGAAGCAATTGGCAGAGGTGTCAGGCTCAGCTTTGGAACCCGATTTTAACAGGATGAAGGTTAGGGGTAGATCTCTCGGCATCGATATAGGATCTGTCTCTGTGAAAATCATTTTGATAGACGAAAATGGAGTTGTGTTCGACGATTATCGCTATTCAAACGGCAAGCCCCTCGAAGTCTTGTCAGAGATGCTTTCACAGGCCGATCTAAATGATGTTCAAACTGTCGGCGTGACCGGAAGCGGAAGAAATCTGGTGGGAAAACTTGTCGGCGCCGATGTAATAAAAAACGAGATCACCGCTCAATCTCATGCTGTCATAACTCTATTTCCCGGGATCGATTCGATAATAGAGATCGGCGGTCAGGATGCAAAATTTATTCGAATTGAAAACGCCGCTGTTAGCGATTTTGTCATGAATCGCATCTGTGCCGCGGGCACAGGGGCTTTTTTGCAGGAGCAGGCCTCTCGTCTTCATATCGATTTGAATGAGGAGTTTTCAACGCGGGCATTCAACAGCCGCTCGCAATCAGATCTGGGTTCGAGATGTACTGTTTTCATGGAATCGGATCTCGTCTCCCATCAACAGCAGGGGGATTCGATAGATGATCTATGTGCCGGGCTCGCCTTCAGCATCGTCGATAATTATCTCGAGAAGGTGGTTGCGAGGAGTCGTTTCGGCTCTAAAATCATCTTCATAGGTGGTGTGGCAAGAAATCTCTCTGTCGTCAGCGCCTTTGAGAGTGAGCTGAATCTCAAAATCAGGACGTCACGCATAGGTCATCTGACAGCTGCAATAGGTGTGGCGATTTTAGCTGCTGATAGCGCGGATATAGTCTCCATAAAAGTAGATCGCTATCTTGATCTCAAACATCGTTTTCGAAATCTGGAATACTTTTTCTGTGAGGATTGCGACAACCGCTGCCGGATTATCCGTGTCAATGATGAGGGTGGCGCTACATTCGGCGGACGATGCGGAAGATGGGATGAATCCAGGATAAAAATATCAAAACCTGAAAGTGAAAAAGACTCTTTAATCAGGAGGCGCAGTGCTTTGTTGGAGAGTTTTGCCAATAATGTGGACTCCGTTTCGAGGAAGAGGGTTGGAATACCGAATGCTCTGCTCTATTTCGATAATTTTCCAGCCTGGGCAACTTTTTTTAATGAGATCGGGCTCAATGTGGTAGTCTCTCCTCCCACAAGTGAGGACATTTTAGCGGCCGGACAGGAGCATCTTGTGGTTGAGCCGTGTCTTCCAATGAAGGCGTATGTTGCGCATCTCGTCTGGCTCGATAAAAATGAGAAGCTCGACTATCTCTTCGTCCCATCCATAGTTGTATTAGGGAGGGACAAAAAGGGTCGCGAGACTCATCATTGCCCATATATTCAATCGGCATATCAATTTGTTCGACCGGTTGTCAAAACACCCATTCTGAATCCAAAGATAAATTGGAGATGGCACCCTGAGGATGAGAAGAGGGAGATGATTAAACTCGGCATGAGCCTGGGTGCAAGCAAATCCCAATCCGAATCGGCGTGGGAAAGGGCATCCCAGGCGCTTCAAAAATTCAAGGATGAGTTGAGGAATGTCGGCGCAACTACCCTTAAACAAATGGGAAGTAATGAAAGAGTCTTTTTGCTCCTCGGTAAGGACTATAATTTGAACGACGCGAAGCTCAATTCCAATGTGGTGGATATATTGGAAAGGTGCGGAGAACGGGTTATAACGCAGGATATGCTGGTTGATGATGAGGCCAATTACGATAATGCCTATCGTACAATGAATTGGACGCATGGTAAGGAGATGTTGAATGCCGCAACTATAGCTTCAAAGGATGACCGTATCATGCCGGTTTTGATAAGTAATTTTGGATGTGGCCCCGATTCATTTACACTCAGATATCTACAGGAGATCTTATCAGGCCGCCCCTTTTTGTATCTTGAAGTCGATGAGCATGCCTCAAGCGTTGGGATGGAGACAAGGATAGAGGCCTTTTTGGATAGCCTAAAATCGAATGTGCCTTCTGCACAAATAGGACCGACTACTTTTATACCACCAATGGGTATAAAAAGAGTGATTATGACTAACTTCTCATTGCATGGATACGCCTTTGCTGCCTCTCTCAGTATGATGGGTTTCGAGTCGATTCTTGCGCCGCTCCCCGATGAGGAGTCATATAATCTCGCTTCGAACTATCTGACAGGGGGAGAGTGCCATCCATTTGCACTGATGCTCGGTGATTTTCTAAAGATAGTCAGGTCGGGTAAAATTGACATGACAGATACGTGTTACCTCGTGCCTGAGCCGAATTCATGTAGAATGGGACAGTTCGGCACCTACATGCGTATGATTGCGAGGGAGGCGGGAATAAAGGTTCCAATTTTTACAAGAATCGAGGATCTGGCAGAATCCGGAGGGCTAAATTCAAAGACAGCTCATATGCAGTCTATTATGCTTTTTTGGGAGATGATGAGGAGCTGCGATTTTCTCTCACAAAAATATTATGAGACCAGGGCGTATGAGAGAAATGGGGGCGATACAGATAAGGCTCTCAAGGATGTTCATGATATTTTGGAGGAATCGATAAAGAGTGGGAAGCCCAAGGCCGGGATAACCAGAGCCTTGAAGAGGTTTGAATCTGTAGAATCGGATAGATCGAGGCAACTCATTTCAATTGGTATCACAGGTGATTACTATACTCGTGTTTGCGATTTTGCGAATTCTAATATCTTTAAGGATCTGGAACGAATGGGTGGAAAGGTGATGTTGCCCTCCACCATGACCGATTTTGTGAAGTACGATATCTCCTGCAGGGTGCGTCAGGCCTTCTACCTGAAGAAAGCCAGGGCTTTACTTCAAAATCTGGCGATCAAGGGAGTAGTTAGATATAAGGAGATCATGGCTTTCAGGGCGTTTGAAGGGCACCTCGATTATGATGTACCCATGTCACCAGATAAATACTCCAAAAGAAGTGAAGAATTTATCTCTTCAAAGATGCATTGCGATCTCGTAGGGGCGACTGCAGCTATACTGGAGCAGATAGACAACGGCGCTAAGGGAATTCTGAACCTGATCACTTTCCAATGTACATACGGCACTATTATAGAGGCGATTCTGAAAAATATGGATAAAGCATATCCAGATATTCCAAAGTTAACGCTCATCTTCGAAGGGCTCAAACCAACACACAACCAGACCCGCCTGGAAGCATTCATGGAGCAGGTGAAATCGAAATGATTTTGTAGGGGAGGGTTTATAACCCTCCCGTAAATGAGCAAGGGCAGGTTTAAAACCTGCCCCTACAAAATAATCTAAAATCACATTAACAATTAGCTTATAGTTTTCAATGTCTTATTCGGATCTTCTGTCGCAAATACGATCCATGTCGTTCCTTCGTTGCCAGTTGTCGCGTAGCAGTAATTGATATTTATACCGGCCGTGGCGAGCTTTGCCGCTGCGGTGTTGAGAGCGCCAGTCTCGTTGGTCGTTTCGATGACGACGACTTCAGTTGTCGTAGGTTTATAGCCAGCCTTCGTCAAAGCCCCCGTTGCCTTCTCGTTATCGTTGGTCACAAACATGAAGTGAGCTTCATTTCCCGTGCCGTAAGCACAGCAGGCATTGAGGTTCACTCCTGCTTCGGTTATGGGGCTCGTCATCTTAAGGAGCGTCCCGGGCTGATTTGTCGTTTCGATATGAATCTCTGTGGTCTTGAATGCCTTCGTCATGTTCCCCCCTTTTTGTTAAAAGTTTATCGGCTTATAACACGAATTTCGAAGTAAGGCAAAGCTCAAGAGAAAAATGAGTGGATAAAAAAAATACACCTTTAATCCGATCTGCCCTTCACCCTTAGACGGGGGAAGGTGGCCTTTAGGCCGGAAGAGGGTGAGTGTTGGTGCTACTTCGAAATCGTGGCCAAAGCCTTATCGACATCCTTCGCGGCGAATACGACCCATGTCTTGCCGTTTTTGCCTGTTGTGGCATAGCAATAGTCGAGGCTGACACCTGCCACTGCAAGCTTTGCCGATGCCTTATTCAAAACGCCTGCTTCATTGGAGGTCTCAACTACTACGACCTCTCTCTTTGTAGTATTCAAACCCGCAGCCTTTAGGGCCTTTTCAGCCTCTGTATTATTATTTGTCACAAGATAAAAATGGGCATCTTCCCCTGTGGCATAAGCGCAGCATGCTTCTATGTTGATTCCCTTGTCTGCCAATGGAGCTGTGACATCCATGAGGGTGCCGGCTTTGTTTTTCATCGTTACATAAAGCTCTGTCGATTTAAACGTGTGTGACATAATTGTCTCCTTTTAATCAGTGAATTTTAACTTCGGTTTTCTTGCAGCCATGGCCTCGTCGAGGCGGCCTCTGTATGTTGTGTACGGTGCCCCTTTTACGAGTTCAGGTTTTTCCTCGCACTCCTTAGCAATTGTAATCATCGCGGAGCAGAATTGATCGATCAGATACTTCGCCTCTGTCTCAGTCGGCTCGATCATCAAAGCGCCGTGGACGATGAGTGGAAAATATATTGTCGGCGGGTGAAAGCCATAATCCATGAGCCTCTTGGCGATGTCCAGTGTCTTCACGTCAAACTTGTTCTGTACCTGATCGGAGAAAACACATTCGTGCATCGATTCCTTAGAGTAGGGTATGTGGTATGTGTTTTTTAGCCGGCTCTTGATATAGTTCGCGTTGAGGACTGCCATCTGTGTTGCCCTCTTAAGGCCATCAGCACCCAGCTGTCTTATGTAAGTATAAGCCCTGACATAGATTGCGAAATGTCCTAAGAAGGATTTTACTCTGCCGATTGTATCAGGAAAGTCGGATTTGATTTCAAATTTGTCACCATCTTTCACAATTCTTGGTGTCGGCAGGAATGGTTCCAGTTTTTTTACGACGCCTATGGGCCCAGAACCGGGACCTCCTCCGCCATGAGGTGTTCCGAATGTCTTGTGCAGGTTGAAATGCATTATGTCAGCGCCTATCTTCCCCAGTTTTACAATTCCCATGAGTGCATTTAAATTTGCGCCGTCGCAATAGACTAGTCCCCCTTTTTCGTGGACGATCTCAGCAACCTCCTGAAAATGCTCTTCGAAGATGCCAAGCGTATTCGGATTTGTTATCATAATCGCGGCGACATCTTCATCCATCGCCTCTCTCACTGTAGCGGGATTTAAGAGTCCATCGGCGTCGGATTTTAATTCCACCACATCATAGTGGCAAAGAGCAGCAGAGGCAGGGTTTGTGCCGTGTGCGCTATCGGGTATGAGTACTTTTTTGCGAGGATTGCCCTGTTTCTTATGATATGCCCTGATCATCAACATGCTTGAAAGTTCGCCATGCGCACCGGCTGCTGGAAGAAGCGAGACCTCGTCCATGCCTGAGATCTCAGCGAGATCATTCTGGAGCTCCCACATCAATTCCAGATTGCCCTGTGAGTGATCAACCGGCTGATACGGATGTGAATCTCTAAACGCCGCGATATTGGCCGTATCATTTGCAACTTTGGGATTATGTTTCATCGTACAGGAACCGAGCGGATAAAATCCGAGGTCCTTGCTGAAATTCGTAAGAGAGAGTCGTGTAAAGTGGCGCGTGACATCTGTTTCAGAAAGTTCAGGCATCTCTGCCTTTTCTTTTCTTATGAGATCTAAGGCAAACATATCCTCCAGCTTGCTATCGTTGGAATTTTGAAACCGCACACCCCTTCGATGGGGAGATCCCTCTTCAAAAACCGTCTTCTCTTCAAATGCCATTGTTTGACTCATAATATCTCTTTCATCCCGTTTGCAAGATGTTCAATATCATCATCGGTATTTAACTCTGTTGCGCAGATCAGAACATCCTTCTCCATGTTATTAAACCATCTTCCCAAGCTCACACCTGCGAGAATCCCTTTTTTGGCGAGCTCCTCTGTCAAGGTGGAAGCCTTCATTGGTGTTGTGATTACAAACTCGTTGAAAAAGGGTGAGCTGAATTTTGCCGTTATCCCTTTGATAGATGTCAAACGTTCCAAAGTCTTTCGGGCGCGTTTCGCATTTATGAGAGAGAGTTCATGAAGTCCATCCTTGCCGATCAGTGAAAGATATATGGCAGCGGTCGTAGCGCACAGCGCCTGATTCGTGCAGATGTTCGATGTCGCTTTAGCGCGCCTTATGTGCTGTTCGCGAGTGGAGAGGGTCAGTACATATCCCTTTTTTCCGTTCGAATCGAGGGTCTCGCCGCAGATTCTTCCCGGAATGTTTCTTAAGTATTTTTCCTTCGC
>JBDRGF010000142.1:0-18131 GCA_043818055.1 Pseudomonadota bacterium
CGTTTCGTAACGGAATTCCTAAAAGGCCTCCACATGTCCATCACTGCTAGCCGTATCTTCTGGGATTTCTTTGACCCAATTTTATCAAAGAACATATCCAGATCTTTTTCCTGCCGTCCCTTACCCCCAACCCAGATCACCCTTTTTTGTTCAAGATCGCTCACCACTATACGATAATCGTGACCCCGACCTTTTGATATCTCATCGACTCCTATTACCTTCGGCGACAAACTACCGCTGCGCACTACTTTTTTTCGGCGTTGCAGAACAACGATCCTCGCCTTAGGATCTCTGAATGTTCCTTCTAGTTGTGATGATGCTTTAAAACCAGGATAGGAATACAACGAACTAAGCGTCTTGTCTCTTTTCATCCTAAATATCTACATCCTGCTCTCATTAATTGCATGCTCTTTCTTCACACACCAAAATCCGACCTTTCTCTTTCTTAGCAACTGATTCCCGAGCCCTCTCCCAGCTAATCACCCACTCATTTCGTCATTGAGCCATATTTAAACCAGGCAAAATCCTCGTTTGATACCGGCTTGCTGTTGTTTTTAATGAATTTTTTGAAACCGCTATTCCCGGTATTGATGAAGAAGCGCACGAAATTTTCGATGCCCGGGTAGTTTTTTCCCTTATGCTTGACCAGGTCATCCCAATCGTATGCAAGATCTACAATTCCATCTCCATTGAGATCGGCCGGATAAAATTTATTGAAGTCCTTCGAACGCAATTCAAAGTTAGGGGCGATTGTGTCTGTATTGGCTATATTTAGTCCAAGACGAACTGGTGAACTGCTCCAATCCTTTCCAGTATTCCTATACAGATATATGTCTGGAAAATTCGATTTTGGCGTGGGGGGCTCGGCTAGGACAATATCAATATAGCCATCATTATCAAGATCTGCAAAGAATCCATCATGATGATTTGACAGTGATGATTTGATTACGCCTGAGAGCGCCAGGTGCGTCAAATTTTGTAGGTTAGCTCCAAATGTGGTTTCTTTTGTGAATTGATTTCCGGGGGAGGTTGTAACCTCATCATTATATTTGAATGTGATATCGGGCTGCTTTGTTTTTCCATCTATTCCATAGGTTTCTATTTTACTGAGCATACTCACATTAGTCTGTTCGTTAAGCCTATGGATTAGGCGATATTCTCTTATGAGTTCCTTTTTTCCGGTACCTGTGAAATAGACGCTGATCACCTTCAACAACTTATTATTGAATACGATTTTATTCTTGCTCACATAGCTGGATCTATAGTCTGTTCGAACTCTTCCAAACATATCAGGACTATCCTCAGGTTTATATGAGAATACGATTTCATATATGCCGGGTTTTCCTCCAGAGGGCTCTCCAAAAAGCTGCCAACCGCCATATATGATCCGTTTGGTAACCAACTCCTCATGTGAGTCTGCTCCTGTTCTTCCTCCGTAATATTCATAGTCTATGATGTTTCCATAATTGTCGTACATTCTTGTTAAATGCCACTTGAAGCCCTTATCTATTTTTCCATTTTTGATGTAGTTTATAGTTCCTTTGTTTCCATTTCCACTATCATCACCAATTATTGCAATGTTTCCATCTGTATATTGAACCAACCAATAGTTTTCCGATTTATGATAGACATATCTTGTGAAATTGCTTTCCACCTCGCTTCGATATACGTAACCCCCTTTATCCTCCTTGATGAATTTTAAAAAACCTGTTGGACTTATGAAACGATCCGCATCCATGTAATTGTGACCTGCTCCTTTGTCACCGGGATCTATATATTTTGGCGGACCATAAGTAGTATCTCTTGCAATAATTGGTGGCGAGTATGTCCAGCCAGCCCATATACATGAAGCCCCTCTATTGGAGCCGTATGTGAGAGAAATCTGAGGTGTTTGTCCTAGCACTCCAGCGGGAGTTTCGATTTGAAAAGCGGTGTTTAAGATCCCTTCATTGGAGACGGTCAAAGGCGCAAGTGAAGGCCCCTTAAAACTTGGGTTATTTATATTCGGCAGCTTGGAACTCATGTTGCCTTCATTGGCACTCAGTGCTAGGGACTTTGTTCCAAGCTCTTCTTCTCCCTTTTGTGATTCATCTGCTGTCTTTTCATCGCTCTTCTTACTATCTGGCAGACTTGAAGGTTTAAATTCTTCATTTTCAGCTCCTAGAGTTTTATCCTTTCCCGATTCTAAAACAACCTTGTCTCCCGGTTCAGCACCTCCCTTTAGTCTTAATATTCCCTGATCGGTCATCTTATCAATCGACTCAATCCCTTTACCCGGAATACTGCCCATCCCTTCAGGTGTACTTGGAGTTGTAGTTTGAATTTGTCTTTCGGCTTCGTTTTCTGGAAAATTGGGAATTGTAATTCTTATCTCTTCCGCTATTGCAAATTCGGGCAACAGAAGTAGGTATGCCAAAAAGAGGCAAATATATTTTTTCTTATTTGACTTCATTCCCAGCCCCACCTTTATCAATGACTTTATCATTGATAGTTTTAATAATCAGCATTATTTTTGGTTTAAACTTTATGTTATTCACACGGTCCAATGCGATTAGTGCAGTTTCTAGTTTATAATCTTCGAATTTAATTGCTTTATCATCAATCATCGGCATCACATTATCTGCTATTGTCGCTTTTTTTACATATTCAACTATAAAAGTCAGATAGGGATTCGTCTCATCCTTAATTACATCGAGCAAGAGAGAATAGCTCTTCGGGGAGACATCATTATCTAACTCGAGCAAGTACATGGCGGGAAAGTCCTTGTTTTCCAATTGCAACTGGCCAATTGGCAATTCCAAATTATCGTTTAATGGCAATTTTATCAAATATGCATTATTTTTAAGCAGGTCGAATTCCTCGATATCGTTAGGAGAGAAGGTAAATAACAGTTGAAATTGAAAACTTTCATACAGTTGCTCGGTTGTTAATTCTGAAAATTCAAGAAATGATAAAATGTCTTTTTTGGAAAAGTGTATCACCGTTCTTAATTCAAGATTGCCTCCTACCATGCAGGCATTTGCCCCATCAGCATTTTCTATTATCACGTCCGGATTTTTTGAAATGGTTGTGTTTTTTTCACTCTCTAAATGAAATGAGACGATATTTGAAGATAGGTCATTATCTTTGATCCTTTTTACCTTTGATATTTCGGTCATGGCTTGCTCAGGTTTTGTTTCTTCTTCCTTTGCAATTTCTTCTGTCTTTTTGACCTCTTCTTCTAAGGTCTTTTTTTCTTCGGTGGTTGTTATTTCTTCTGCAGGCACAGCTTCTTTTTGGATTTGCTTTTGTTTTTCCAGCTCCTGTGTCCTCTGCAAATCTAATGTGCGTTCCTGATTTATTATGCTTTTTTCCTCTTTGATATAAAATTGTGCATGAGTTAGAGCAGGTCTTATTATTGATGTAGATATGATGAGTAAAAGGATCAGCATGAATTTATATCGATGCAACATAATTGCCTCAATTCAGCAATGTAAGGAATCTGCAATTTTTGTGCTAGAGAGTTTGTTGCGGATAACTTTTTTATCTAATTGATTTCAGTGATGAAAAAAATGGCAGCGTTTGTTGAAAGTGTCAGGATTTTGTAAAACGTCAAACGATTGACAGTTTAAATGTTTATTTTATTTTTGGTGGCCAACTAAATGTCATGTCCTTACATTTTGAATTTTGATCGCATGCAGTTTGAAATACTTCTTTTTCAATTTTCAAATAGATTGGTTTGATTCTGAAATGTCTGTATAAATTAGGAAGACAACCATCATGTTGTGAAATTTCAGGGCTACAGGTCAATCTTTCTCTAATGGAAACGCTCCTCCACTTTTTTTTTCAATGAAAAGCCTAAAGGTAATCGTTCGGAACAATAAAAGTATTTGCCGAATAATTCATTTATATGTAGATTAATCGTCGATATGGGAAAATTTTTATGAAACGGTTAGTTGCAATATGTTTTTTTATGTCATTCTTTTGTCATGCTGCCTTTGGGGCTGAAGCTTTCAGGGTTATGCCGGAGGTGCCGGGTTTAGGGCTTATTGAGGGTGCGCCGGTTCATTTCAATATTATAGTGCAGATGCCTGAAGGTTATTACCTCTATACTGACAAGCTGAAACTCGCCATGCTCTCTAAGGGGGTTATCGACATCTCTGAGATCGAGTACCCTGTAAGCAGGAAGATGTACGATAAACATGAAAAGGGTGAGGTTGAGGTCTGTGAAGGAGAGGTTCGGATTTCTGTCAAAGGTAAGGCGCTTGAGGATGTCAAAGAGCCTTCCGGCGAATTAAAATTTGTGCTTCATCTTGAAGGCTGTAGCCCAAAGACGTGCCTTTTGCCGGAAGAGAGAACTCTCGTCATTCCCTATGATGTGATGAGCCTTGAAATGGTGACAAAGGCAATATCTGACGATTCCGGGATTAATCAAAAATTTTTGCAGCTTGAGGGACATTCCCTTTTTGTCATCCTCATGGTTTTTTTCATAGGTATGCTAAGCAGTCTGACACCATGTCTCTGGCCTGTAATTCCGGTATTATTGCTCTTCATAGGTGTCAAGCCGGATGGCAACCGGATGCACAATCTCAAGCTCACATCTCTCTTCGTTCTGGGGCTTGCTCTCACTTATTCTCTGCTTGGACTCATCGTTTCCGCCTTTGGAAAGAATCTCGGCTTTCTTTTTCAGGAGAGCTGGTTTTTGTTATTGATCGTTCTCTTTTTCATCATGATGAGCCTCTCGCTCTTTGGAGTCTTCAAAATTCGCATGCCCTCACATCTTCAGGAGAAGCTGGAACGGGTAGGGGGAAAGGGATATAAAAGATCATTCCTTGCAGGGATTACTACAGGGCTTATTGCTTCACCATGTGTGACGCCTGTTGTTGCTGGGGTCTTGGGGGTGGTCGCGATAAAGGCGGAGTATCTCTGGGGGTTGACACTGCTCCTCGTCTACTCGCTGGGGATGGGGATCGTTTTTCTTATTTTAAGTCTCTTTTTGCACGAGATAAAGGGGAGGATCAAGAGCGGCGGTTGGATGAATATCGTTCAGAAGGGGCTCGGAGTTCTGATGATAGTTCCTGCTATATACTATGGCGGCATACTCTTGCAGAGCCAGGGGTTGCTCGGTCTTTCTGAGAAAGAGGTTCAAAAACAATTTGAAGTCAGGGATACGGTTTTTGAACAGGCTCATCTCACGCATAAGCCGATATTGCTCAAGTTCTACGCCAGCTGGTGCGCGCCATGTCGCGATATGGATCGTCTGTTAAAGAAAAAAGAGATGTCAGAGCTTCTTTCCAGATTTGTTTTCTTAAACGTCGATATGACTCATGATTCATCTTACGCGCGAATGATGCAGGAGGAGTATAAGGTCATTGGAGTTCCGACGCTGATCTTTCTCAACTCTGAAGGGGAGGTTCTTACAGATCTCACTATCAACGAACCCTCCCTTGATCTTGTAAAGGAGAAGATGGAGAAAGCACTACAACGGTCGCGAAAATAAATATAGATGTAGGGGGAAGCCCCTACATTACTATAGCTTACACCTGTTGACATAAACATCTTCAAAAAGTATAGCCACACGATATGAAAGAGCTGATCTCACAATTATTGACAAAACTAGGCGAAGATCCGAATCGCGAAGATTTGCTCAAAACCCCAGAGCGCGTCGAAAAATCGTGGAAGTTTCTGACCGAAGGTTACAAACAAGATCCTCAAGCTCTGATCGAATCATCGCTCTTTTCAACTGATCTCGAGGATATGGTTCTTGTCCGCGATATTCCGCTCTACAGCCTATGTGAGCATCATCTGCTGCCATTTTACGGCAAGGCTCATGTCGGCTATCTTCCGGATGGAAAGATCGTCGGCATCTCTAAGATCTCAAAGCTCGTCGATATATTCGCCCGCAGATTGCAGGTGCAGGAGAGGTTGACCCACCAGATCGCCGAAACGCTCATGGATATTCTAAAGCCCAAAGGTGTCGCAGTAGTAATCGACGCTTCGCATCTTTGTATGCAGATGCGAGGAAGCGAATCGCACGGCGCCTCGATCGTCACATCATGCATGCTAGGAGCATTCCGCCGCCGCCCGGAGACGAGGGCGGAGTTTATGAATTTGATAAAATAAGTGCTTAAGTATGTAAGTGCTTGAGTGCTTAAGCAAATTCAATATACAAAACTTAAGAACTTAAGCACTTAAGAACTTAAGCACTTTTTCGTATTTCTGATAATATATCTTTCTCCCCATCTGTTTCCATTTTTGAAAGAAGAAGGTTTCGAAAGATTCGGGGGATTTTTCGCTGATTTGAGGTGCGAAAGAACTCTTGAGCTCTTTATGTTCTGCAAAGCTTTGTGCGCTGTCGATCGCGTATGATTCAAAATCGGTTGTGAAATATATATGTCCGTTGGGAGTCAGCTTCTTTATACAAGCCGCTACGAAATCGGAGGAGAGTAATCTGTTTTTTTTGTGCCGTTTTTTGGGCCACGGATCGGGAAAGAGTATGTGGATCTGGGAGAGCCTGTTCTCTTCGAAAATCTCTGGCAGGACATCCTTCGCGTCTCCTTGAATCAACAGGACATTTTTCAACTCCTGTTTTTCAATCCTTTTAATGAGTTTAGAAAACCTTTTTGGTTTGATCTCGATGCCGACGATGAGGGCTGTCGGATTCTTCTTTGCCAGATGAAACAGGAAATCGCCCCTGCCCGGTCCTATCTCGACGATAATCTCATCGGATTTAAGATCAGCAAGGAATGAGGGATAGGCTACCATCGACCTCTTCCAGGCGCTAATATGTTGAAATCTTACGGGACTCATATCCTCCTCTCGACAACTTGCGCCTACTAGGATAAAATCAAAACAAATGCAAATGGTTGATGAATATATAGAGAAGTATCTCACATACATAAAGGTGGAGCGCCGCCTCTCTGCAAACACCCTCGAAGCCTATGGCCACGATCTGGCGCGGTTTGCGAACATCCTAACTACGAAGCTAAAGGTCGATTTGAAAGCGATATCCGAGGGCGGGATATTGAAATATCTCACTATTTTGAGGGATGAGGGTTTGAATTCTAGGAGCGTTGCGCGAAATCTCGTGGTCCTTCGCACTTTTTTTACATTTCTTCTGAGAGAGAAGGTGCTCTCAAAGGATCCCTTCGAAAAGGTTGAGTTTCCGCTCAGATGGAAGAAATTGCCCAAGTTTATAAGTCTTGAAGATGTCGACAGGCTGATTGCGGCGCCCGACCAGAAGACCGATCTGGGAATGAGGGACCATGCCATAATTCAGCTTCTTTACGCATCGGGCTTGAGGGTCTCGGAAATCGCAGGATTGAAATTGAACCAGCTGAATTGCCAGCACGGATATCTGATCGTGATAGGGAAGGGTAACAAGGAGCGGATCGTCCCATTTGGCAAATACGCCCTCGATGCTGTCACGGAATATGTCGATCAGGTGCGGCCAAAACTCATGAAGGGGAAAAACGCTCAGGAGCTCTTTCTCTCGAGAAACGGGACGAAGCTCACGAGGAGGCGTCTTTTGATGATCATACACAATCTCGCACTCAAGGCCGGCATCAGGGCAACGGTCACGCCGCACGTCCTTCGTCACTCCTTTGCCACACATCTTCTGGAGCGAGGTGCCGATTTGAGAACCGTCCAGCAGATGCTTGGCCACGCCGACATATCGACAACCCAAATCTACACGCACGTAAGCCGCAAACACCTCAAAGATCTATATAACAAATATCATCCGAGAGGGTGAGAATAAAAAGACGCATGTGGCATGTAGTATGTAGCATGTGGTGAAAAACCGATTGATGTTGCATTTATAGACCCAATTCATTGACATTTAAGCGCTTTTCATATACGCACAGCGGATGGATTTCGCTGCTAGAGTTACAAATTTGCTTCTCTTTTACCCTGTATTTCTCTTTTCGCTCTCATGCCATGAGGCGGCTCATGGCTGGATGGCGAATCGCTTCGGGGATCCCACAGCCAAGTACATGGGGCGGATCACCTTGTCCCCGTTTCCCCATATGGACATTTTGGGTACTTTTATAATCCCGTGTTTTGGCATTTTGAGCGGGTTTCCGGTGATAGGGTGGGGAAAGCCGGTGCCGATCAATCCACGAAATTTTCATGACGAGAGGATGGGGACTCTCTGGGTTTCAGCCTTTGGTCCACTTACCAATATCGTCCTTGCAGTACTTTTTGCCATCGTCGCCCGGATTCTCATCTACACCATCACTAGCGGGATGTTGCCGGCATCAATCTTTGAGCCCGGGTCGGTTGCGGTCTCTGCGGTGCGTTTCATATACGGCATCTGCCAGATAGGTGTGATGCTCAATTTGATACTGGCGTTTTTTAATCTTCTGCCTATTCCGCCGCTCGATGGCTCGGGGATAATTCAGGGGCTTTTGCCATATGGCTTGCTCGCGAAATATCATCAGTTTTCGAGATACGGGATGATCGTATTGCTGATTCTTTTGATGACGGGGGCTCTTAGGTATTTACTTGCGCCCGCTTATCTGGTAGCAGGCTTTCTGTTGCCGTGAGGCAGTATATCGGAGGGGTTCGATGTCTTCAAAGAAAATTGTATTGAGCGGAAATCGGCCGACAGGAAAACTTCACTGGGGAAACTATTTTGGCGCGGTGAAGAACTGGGTCGATATTCAGGATGAATATGACTGCTATTATTTCGTGGCTGACTGGCACGCGCTAACTACGAACTATGACCGCGTCGGGGAGATCGCCCCATCTGTCATCGAGCTTCTCGCGGACTGGCTGGCCGTGGGGATCGACCCGAAAAAATCGACGATATTCATTCAGTCGTGGATATTAGAGCACGCGGAGCTTTTTTTACTCCTCTCGATGATCACACCACTCGGCTGGCTCGAGCGCGTCCCTTCTTATAAGGATATGAAGGCAAATCTAACAGATCGCGATCTGAACATGTATGGCTTTCTGGGATATCCGCTGTTGCAGGCCGCTGACATCGTAATTTATAAAGCTGATTTCGTGCCGGTTGGCGAGGATCAGCTCGCACATCTTGAATTCACGCGCGAACTCGTCCGACGTTTTTCTCACATCGCGAAGAGTTCTATCCTTGTTGAACCAAAGCCGCTTTTGACGAAGTCGCCACGCATTCCCGGCATCGATGGCAGAAAGATGAGCAAGAGTTTCGATAATGCGATATTCGTTTCCGATGCCGATGATGTAATTACAAAGAAGATGATGCAGGCGATAACCGACCCTGAGCGCAAGTTAAAATCCGATCCGGGTCATCCCGACATCTGCAATATCTTTGCCTATTGGAAATTATATGCCGATGAGAAGATGGTCGATGATGTAAGAATAAAATGTGAAGGTGCAAAATGGGGTTGCGTCGAGTGCAAGAGGGCGTGTATAGAGAGGGCCCTTGCCTTCTGGCGTCCGATACGTGAGAAGAGGGAGGAACTGGTAAAAGATAGCAGCAACCTTCTCAAGATCGCAAAAGATGGAAGCGACCAGGCCAGAGAGATTGCAAAAAAGACTATGAATGAGATGAGAGAGGCGTTTGGGATGGAATACAGTTAATAGTTTACAGTTAACTGTTAACTATAAATTTATGGAAGATACAAATTATAAAATTAATATCGATGTCTTCGAGGGGCCGCTTGATCTGCTTCTTTATTTGATAAAGAAGAACGATCTTAGCATCTATGATATTCCTATCGCGTTCATTCTCGAGGAGTATATCAAATACATCGAGACCATGAATGAGCTCGATATCGATCTCGCGGGTGAGTTTCTTTTGATGGCATCCGAATTGGCCTACATCAAATCGAAGATGCTTCTTCCGGACGAAGGGGATGCTGCAGAGGGTGAAGAATCGGATCCGAGGGCCGATCTCGTTGAGAGGCTGCTCGAATATCAGCGCTTCAAGGAGGCATCCCACCGTCTCTCAAACCTCAAGCAGCTGCACAGGGATGTCTTTATCCCGCTGACGCTTGAGCCAGTTGAGGAGAGTTCGGAGTATGCTGAAGCAGATGCCTACAAACTGATCGAGGCATTTTCCAAGATATTAAACAGGGTGCCTAAAGATGCATTTCATGATGTCGATGTCGATACGGTGAGTGTCTCTGAACGCGTTTATCAGATCATCGATATACTCAAAGGAAAAAACCTCATCATGTTAGAAGAGTTGATAGGGGATGATCTCTCCCGAACGAATGTGATTGTAAACTTTCTGGCTCTTCTAGAGATGAGCAGGTTGAAGATGATCACCCTCTATCAGGGAGAACCGAGTGGACCGATGCACGTTCGTCCATCGATGACCATCGTCGAAAATGAAGAAGAGGCAAAGAAGCTTTTAGATGGTACGATGACATTCTAGTGCTTCGTCAATTTAATTTCCACCAGTGGAAATATGATAATATTAAATTGTTACGAGCACTTGTGCCCTTCCTTAGTGTTGAAAATTTAATTGATGAGGTACTAGGTGGATAGTTTTTTCTTACCGCTTAAAGCTTACAGCTTATAGCTTGTTGGAGGTTAAATGGAACTCTCAGAATTGATACCAATTATAGAATCAGTGATCTTTGTTTCAGCCGAGCCTATAAAATCGGGCGAGCTTCAGAGGATATTCACCGAAGAAGAGGCGACGAAGGAACAGATCACGGAGGCGATAGAGAAAATAAAAACCGACTGGAACGATGATCCATCCCGCGGCGTTTCGTTGATAGAAGTTGCAGGTGGCTATCAATTCCGAACGAAGGTTGCAAACGCCGACTATATTAAACGCATGGCCGTTCCAAAACCAGTGAGGTTGTCCGCGCCCGCACTTGAGACGCTGGCTATCATCGCATACAGGCAGCCTATCGTCCGTTCTGAGATAGAGCAGATCAGAGGTGTCGATAGTGGCGGCGTCATCAAGACGCTGCTCGAGAGGAATCTCGTAAGAATCGTCGGCAAACGTGAAGAGGCGGGAAATCCTCTTATATACGGGACCAGCTCGGATTTTTTAAAGCTCTTCAACCTCAAAGGTTTGAGAGATCTTCCGACGCTCAAAGATTTGAACGATCTCAATCAGCAGAGCCTGAATCTTGAAAACCCGGTTAGTGATGAAGTGGCTGAGAGTGAGGAGAATTTCGATCTCAAGTCGGTCTATAAGGATGTTCCTATGAATGATATCATCGAGGCGGAGAAAAAGGACAGGGAGGTCATCGATGAGCTTGAGGAGAGCCTTAAGGATTTAAGGCACATTGAAAAGGTGATGTTTCCAAAACCGCAGCTAGAAGTTCCTCAGATGCTAGGTGAAGAAGGAGTTCAAGGTGAAACCCAAGGTGAAATCGAAAGTCCAAAAGAGACAAACGATGGAGAGGCAGGCGAGCAAGCTCTCTCCCATGAGGCTACAGAAGCTCCTGGCCCTGATGACGAAGCTCTCACGTCGGGAAGCTGAAAGGGAGATAGACTCCGGTCACGTCAGAGTTAACGGAAAGGTCGTGACGAAGCAAGGGGTGGTCGTCGACCCGACATCCGACAGAGTTGAAATCTTTGGCAAGCCGATTTCGAAATTAAAACCAGTTTACATCTATATAGCCTATTATAAGCCGAAAGGTTTGCTTGTGACATCGCGCGATCCTTATGAGAGGGCGACGATTTGGATCGATCTGAAAAAATATGAAGGCCATGTGAGCTATGTCGGGAGATTGGATAGGAACTCAGAGGGTCTCCTGCTTCTCACAAACGATGGCGATCTGGCAAACAGGCTCACCCACCCAAAGCATGATATATATAAAGAATACAAAGTTGAAATTGATGGGGTTGTCAACGATGATCAAATACGACGCTTAAGAAACGGTGTGGAGCTTGAAGATGGAATGACACTCCCCTGCAAAGTCGATCTGCTTGTTACTAACAAATCAAAAACTATTCTTTCAATATCCATAAGGGAGGGGAGAAAGAGGCAAATTCGAAGAATGTGTGAAGCCATAGGGCATCAAGTGACGAGGCTTAAAAGAGTTGCCATAGGCCCGATCAAGCTTGGAAGTTTAAAACCGAGAGAGCATAGATTTTTAAATAGAGAAGAGATAAAAAAGATCAAGGGCGCATATAGAGTGTGAGCATAAAAACAGTCGCTGGTTGGTTGCTGGTTATCAGGTTGTTACTAGCTAACCATTTCTGCTAGTAACCAGCCAGCGACTAGCGACCAGAAACTAGCGACAACTATTCAATTATTCCCCACTTCAAAATATAATATTCGTTCTTCGTTCCACCGACGTTTGGAAATTTTCCACCGACGTAGAGATTTCCTTTGTTATCGAAATCAATTGCCCTGACAATTCCTTTGGCCGCTTTGATAGCACTAAGTGGGAGAGCTTGAACCGGCGTAATCTCTCTCCAGTCTTTGTCAGTCTCGCTCCATTTTACAATGCTGTCCGAAGCTGTGGTAAATTCACCGCCTACATAAAGCTCACCGCCATAGTATTTCACTGCATGAAGCTTGTTGTTTAAATATCTATATCCGAGTTTCATCCAGTTTTGTGAAGATGCATCCCATCTTTGCACAAGATTTTGTGTGGTTATACCAGCTTTAGAGTTATAAACGATAACTGTGGGATTTCTATCGATGTCAAGATCAAGTGCGACACCATCTCCTTCCAGGCTTGGAAGAGGGACCCATTTATTATTGTAGTTATCCCATTTTGCTGCGCTTACCTCTGATCCTATCATATGAATGTTATCTCTGCTGTCTGTTGTAATCTGTGTGATCGAATTGACTATCCAGCCAGTTGGAAATGGTCGAAGGGTTGGTGTAATAAATTTTGTTCCATTCCATGTGATCAATTTGTCCGAATTGGTGGCAATATAAAGATTACTCCCATCCGAGGCGAGTGATACAACTTCGTTTGTAGTTCCGTTTTCCATGGCTTCCCATTCATTCCCATTCCACTTTGCTACGTTTCTCACAGTGACGTTACCAGAGGTGTTTGATACCGTTGTTGTGAATGAACCGCCGGCATAGATTTTTCCATCTGGACCATATGATAATGTTTTTACATATTGACCTGCCAGCCCATTGCTTAATGTTTTCCATTTTCCACGATCGACATTCCAGATTGCGATATTGTTCGCTGTAGCATCGCTTCCATCATTCTGATAGATCTTTTTGAATGCTCCCGCAATGTAGAGATCGCCAGAATAGGGGTTTAAAAGCATGTCATAGACTTCGCCATCGATTCCTCCTGCTACGGGTGTCCACCATCGAAGTTGATATTCGGAGTTTGCTTTGCTCTTCAAAGATGATGCGGGGGAGGTAGCTGTAGCGCTTATCTTCTGTGATTTGTCTATTGTGAATTTTCCAGAATAATTTTTTGCCGTTGCAGAACTCTCAGGATCTGTTCCGTCAGTTGTGTACTTAATCGTCACGTTGGGGGAAGTTGTATGAATAGTTATGTCGAGTTTCGGAGTTTCATATGTGGCAGATTTTGGTTCAATCACAAGGTCGGAGACAGCAAATCCCCACAGCTCTGTTGCATCCAGGTTAGATCCTCTTGCTGTCAAAATATCGTCTGAGAGAGTTACTAGATAGGTACCTGGGGTCAGCCTGTTGTTCGGTTCAAATGTAAGCTCTTTTTTATCATTATCATACGAAATATTACCTTTAACCTCTTCATTGCTCAAATCGAATGGGCTGTTGCCTGTCCATTTTAGCATCGTGACATTTGAATCATTTAGCGATGAAGGATCCATATCCGTTGAAAAGGTTGCATTTATTGCAATATCCCCTTCTAGCAAGATGTCACCATTGATGGGAAACTTCTTAACAACTTTGATGTTGGATTCTTTGAGTGTAACAAAGGTTTCAGCTGCGTCAGAGATATTTCCCGCAGCATCTTTGAACCAGACGTATATCCTCTTTAACCCGTTATTATTCGAGAGCGTTAATGGAATCATAAAACCCTGGAAATTTTTCGAGGGGTTTAATACCTCTTTCCAGCCAAATGCATAATAACTCTGAGGCTTTTTCGGATATTCGGAGATGTAATAAGCAACAACTCCGACATCGTCATCGGCAGAGAGTTCAAGGATGAGGTCTGGAGATGTCACAGTAGTCGGATTTCCTGTGATCTTCACTGATGGTTTTGTTGGTTGATTTACGTCTGAGATTTCAGATTGATTTGAAAATGGCGATTGGCTGAACAAAGGACTGCTCGATACTACAGGCGTGCGATTTTCACCGCAGGAGATAAAAAGGGCTGTGATCATCATGATCAGGAAGACAACCCCGATTCCAGTTTTTTTTCTATTCATAAATGCCCCCCTGTTGTTTTGTTTTTCATGCTCTCCCCTTACATGCACCTATCCAAAAAGGAATGCAATAGCCTTTTGATGAGTGTTTACATATATTTGGGAATGTCTTGATAAATTTCTTATTTCTTTATCAGCCCTAAAACAGCTTCCATTATGGTTTCACGATACTTCTTGTAATCATTGAGAAAATCATCGATCCCTATTTTGTACTCTATATCAGGGATAGCGCCGACATTTTCGATGTAATGTGTCTCTATTCCCTTGGGGGAACGAACCGCCTTGCTTCGCCAAACAAGCGACTCTGTCATTGAATGGAAGATATCCGCGTGTCCGATAGGCCCGTGCCATGTGACATTGCCTCCCCCTCCCATGGTTCTGGTGCCGAACAGGAGGGCGCGTCCGATATCCTGCATATTGGCTGGGAAGATGTCGCCGCATGATGCTGCAAGCTCATTTATGAGAATCAATACGGGTTTTGTATATACGCTTAATTTCTCATCGTAAGTCTTATGCGGTTTAATCTTTCCGTCGAGGTCGCTCTCGCAGATGAATATCGGGTCTGAAAGCCTGTCACCGTGATCCATGGCATAACGTATCTTATCGATAGTAGTTTTAATGATTACCTGATCGGGGTCTAAAGCCTTTTCGTTATCTATCATCCCCTCAAATTCCATCAGCCAGCTTCGGTTTGCCCTTATCTTCATAGCTGAGGGTAGGGCTTCTTCTGTTATAAAATAAGAGATAAAGGGACTGATAGCGCAGAGGTTTCCTCCGGGATTGTTCGTCTGATCGATGATGAGCGCGTCGGTATGTTCTTCAAGATATGAAATTTCCTCATCCAGAAAACTTTCGATACTGGATGCCATGAACCCCCAATGCGGTATCCTCATAAATCCGATCTTATGATCTCCTTCGACGATTATGCCGGAATAAAAAGGTGCGTCATGTCGCTCGACAAAATTTTTCCATAAGGGGAAGAATGGTCTTTCCTCTCCCATGCCGGATGAAGTGTATGTTGAACTATCGAAAATCGAAGTGCGGAATGTCTCAAGGGAAGAGGTCTTCTTTTTATCGGTGAAGGTGCTTTTATTTGATTTTAGAGTGAGGGCTTTGTCATTAGCGAGATCGAATCCTGTGACTTTCCACGGGAGTGTCACTTCAATAATTTTGTTATCCTTTCGTCTTTGAAATTTCAGATGAGCCTCTCCATCAGGCACATCGATAAAGCGTTCTGCGTATCTGTGTGTTATCCAGCCTGCGGCCAACCTTTTCTGCGATCTCTCGTTGCCGACAGTTCCTAATACGGCCATATTATCGCGAACTGTTTCAGCAGTGGCCCCATCTATAGATATCAGCCTGTCACCGATGGCAAAAGGTAGAGGCGTCTTTTCCTTTGGGTCTGAGGAGATCTCAGTCACGACGATCTCACCTTCGTACTGATCGACTGAAAATGGCAACACTGCACTCTTGCTGACAGGTGCAGATGCCCTGATATGGGCATCCTCAAGCCCTGCCATAAAATGCAATATCGCCTTGTAAAATTCTGCATCTGAAATATCACTTTTCGCTTTATCGAGTAGTTGTCTTTTAAGCGCCTCAAAGTCGATGTTGAGGTAAGTCTTTTTCCATTCGAGCGGCGCATAGCTGTGTTCGAATTTGCTGATGAGTGTAGTTGCGTCGCTCACTCTTTCATCCTGTGTGAATCTTGCAAATGCTGTTGATGAGAATGTCGTGATCAGCAGGATGGGAATCAAAACAAGTTGGATCCTTTTCATAAGTATGAATCTCCTAATACCAATTGACAATTAACAATAACCAATTAACAATGAACAATAAACAATAAACAATAAACAAAAGAGGAGAATGTTATGAAGAAAACCATTACGTTAACGCTAGTAGCTTTGTCAATGATCTTTGCATCATCTGCATTTGCCGGAAGCTGGTCTTCCATTTTGAGCGAGTATCAATGCCTTGAAGTTGAGAAATTTTCTGTCGATCGTGACAACTTCTCCAACAAGGAGATGGAAAGGGCGGCTTCTATTCCAGATGCGAGACTTACGAGCCTTCAGCATAAGATTGTGGGTGAGATTGTGAGGGAAAAACTGCTTCCAAAGGTCACTAAGGCGGATAAATCTTCCTGTAAGGGGAAGACTCTCGTTTTCGGTGGCCAGGTGACCGATTATAAAGAAGGCAATCGCGCAGCGCGCATATTTATCGGACTAGGTGCTGGAAAACAGAAGTTTGAGGTTCAGTCTTACTTAAAGGATAAGGCGACAGGCAAGGTGCTCACCAAGAAGGAGATCATAGACAGGAAGATCGGTGGGATTTCAGGCGGCGACGAGGCCAAAGGCGAGAGCGATTTTGCCGAGAAGGTAGTAAGCTTCGTAAAAAGCGGAAAATGAGACCTCGAGTAATTAAGGAAACTCTTACAACCAACCCCGTTGAGAATTCCCTCTCAATGGGGTTTTTTTTGAATCTTTTTTTCCATTTGCATAGCTTTTAATTGTGGGGTAGCGTCCAGAGCTATGATATTCCTGAAGAAAATTTATATTTCAACCAAAGCTGAAGTTCAGATTATCTCCGTGATGAGCGATATCAGCATCGCAATCCGCGAATCAGAAGCGACCGATGGGCTGGTTACGCTCTGGCTTCCTGAGTTTGGCGCCGCGGTAGTAGCGGGGGCAAATATTGAAGATTTTAAATCCAGTCTGATAGATCTTATAAAGCGACTTCCCGTTCAAAATCCTGAAACTTTGACCAAAAAGAAGGAGAAGGTTGAGCTCTTTCCCTTGCTTGCTCAGGCTTCATTCGGTTCATCCATGAGTCTGCCATTTGAAGCGGGCAAGCTCATACTTCCCCTTGAGAGGGAGATATTTGTAGTCGATTTTGAAAATGTGAGCAAAAGACGTGAGGTAGTTATCCAGATAATGAGCGAAACTCCGGCAAAACCGCAGGAGGAGCAGGAGTATTATTAACAATACCCATTAAGGGTTGAAAATTGTTCAGGTTGTTTAAAATTTTTTGTAGGGGTCGACCCCTGTGTCGACCCTTTTAGGCGGGCTGACACACAGGGGTCAGCCCCTACATTGGAGAGCTTGGGGGATCGTTATGTTAGGAAAAATGATAAGAGGTATTAGGGAGTCTCTTTCAAATTTGTCTAAAGATTCAGACAAGGATTTTCTCTCCACTTCCACAGTGATGTGGATGTTTGTAGTCGTTTTAGCACTCGCAATTACAGCTTTTACAACATTTTCCTTTCAAAGGCTGCCGACCGATTTGAGCGTTGGGATGATAGCCACCCGTGACATCAAAGCCGACAGAAATTATGATATCGTCGATAGTGAGGCGACGCAGAGCTATAAAGAGAAGGCATCAGGAGAGGTACTTGCCGTTTACGATTTTGACAAGGGCGTCGCTTTTGCTGCTGTTAAAAGAATTAAGGATACTTTTGATTTTGCAAGGGAGAAGGTGCTTGAATATTCGAACGCGCGTCTGGGTTACAAAAATAAGTCATATCGCCTTACAAATCCTGAAAAAGAAGAGCTGAGAGTCGCATTCTCGCAAAAATTGGGAGTGGAGATCTCCGCTGCCGACTGGAAGCTAATTTCCGATGAACAATTTTCAAACAGATTTGAAGATAATCTCATAATGCTCGTTCAGAGCGTGCTTTTGAAACCGGTCGTCTCAAATGAAGATTTTTTTAAAAACGAAAAGGATAAAGGGATAACATTAAGAACGATTGAGCCTGCAATATTAAAAGAGGGGACAACAGAAGAGATAAAAAACTTTAACGATACGACCGTTAAAAACTTCAAGATATTCATGACCGTGGATGAAGCGAAGGCGTGGATATCAAAACAGACGCT
>JBDRGF010000143.1:0-2300 GCA_043818055.1 Pseudomonadota bacterium
AAATCAGCATTGTCTCCTCTTATCTCATTATATATGTCGGTACTTCCCAAAAGATAATAACCACTTCTTGGATCTGAGAAGCTGTCCCTCTTGTCATAGCTCGCCGATAAAGTGATCTTCGATATCGTGTTGTTTCTCAAGCTCTCCTGATCGGCCGCGGTGCTATCCCCTTCCAGAAGATAGTTCCGGTCGACCTCATAACGAAAGAGCGTGCTGAAGGCCGTAAACCTTCTGAACCATGAAAGGGCACCGCCGGCCTGAAAGTAGCTAAAGACCGGCTTTTTACGATATTGAAACCAGCCGATCGTCGACATCTCAAAATTGGAACTCAAAAATCTCGGATCGAGCCAGCTGAGCTCCACCCTTGAGAGCTTGAAACCGCCAATCAACTTCAACGTATTTATCTTCGCCCAGCCGAAGGCGTTTAAGTTTGTAAATGTGAATGCGCCTGTCACCTTCTCGTCGGTAGAATAACTGAGCTCCGTCTCGAGCCTAAAGGGGCGCTGCTCCTCGACCCTCACTACCAGATGAATAACATTCAGCCTCTCCTCCAGGCCGATCGTCTCGATGTTGACCGCGGAAAAAGCACCGAGCCTTCTTATGTTGAGCTGGCTCTCCATGATTCCCCTGTAGCTGAACTTACCACCCTCTTTGATCGCCATGGCTTTTTTGATAGCCTTCTTGCTGCTGAGGAGATCGCCGACTATCAATATCCTTCCTATCCTCACCTCTTCTCCCAACTTGAATGTGTAGGTGATGTCGACATACTTTCCTGATTCATCGAATGAGATAGACTGCGTCACATCCGCATATGGGTAGCCGTTGTCGGCGAGATACATGACTAACCGCGATTTTTCATTTTCGGCCTCGAGCGCATCGAAGGGTTTTCCAGGCTTTAGGTTCAAAGCCTTGATGACCGGTTTTCGTTTTAGATTCCCAGCATCCTCTAAATTAACATCTCTCACCATGGTCTGTTCGCCTTGTATCGCTGGAACGCTTATATTCAGAGCATATTCGCTCTTATCATCATTCATCTTCCACTCACCGACCTTCGCGTTGAGATAGCCAAACCTCTTAAAATTATCCTCTATGATGATGCTGTCATCCTCGATCTTCTCCGGCCGAAAGGCCCCGCTGACACCTGTCGCAACGGGCATGTTGTTCAATCCCTTTCTGAGTTCCTTCGATGAAACATCTTTCACATCTTTGAAGTTGAGAAACTTTATAATCTTCGGTTCCCCTTCATCGATCTGAAAGATCAAAAAGACATCGTTCCCGACCGTTTTAATATTGTGTTTCACCTTCACATCCGCAAAGCCTTTAAGCTTATAATACCTCTCGAGCAAGGCCTCCGACCTTCGGATAGCTATACTGTCCCACGCCCCCTCTTTCACTAGCGGCAAAATTTTCTTAAGCTTTCTGGTCGGCTGACGGTAATTTCCAACGAAGCTGACATGAAGCCTCTTGCCTTCAACAACTTTCAATTTGATATCAACCTTTTGATTTTCATAATCGATGATCTTCTCTTCCACTTTTACCCTCGCCCTGATGAAACCCGCCTTACTATATGCATCATCGATCTTTCGTATCGACTGGCGCAGCCTCTTCTCTGAAAATGGTTTTAGAGGATTGATGTATGAAACAAATCTACCCTTTGGAAAAAAATCATTCCCCTCAACTTCGATATTACGATAGCGCAGGAGCTCGCCCTTTAAAATGTGGAATGTCAGAAGGATGCCACCCTTTTCGGGTTTGGGGACTTCACTCGCGACGACCTCAGTATTCAGAAAACCGTGTGTCACGTAGAAAATTTTTATCCTCTGAATCTGTTCATCAATCCTGCCCGGTGTGTAGATGTCGCCTGCGTGCAGCGTGAGATATTTTCTCACCTTGTTTGTCAAAAATGGAAAATTACCACTGATCTCGATCTGCGCCACGATTCTCGCTTCGGAGAGATTGAAATTTAATATGACACCCTTTTTTCCCTCATCTATTGTGAGCTCTATCGTATCGAAGATCCCCCATTTTCTTAACCTGCTTATCGCCTCATCGATCTGGCTGTCAGAGTATCTCTCCCCTAATTTTAGATTGATCACGTCGAAGACCAGCTCCTCCTCTACGATTGAAAGGCCGGTGATATTGATCTCATCTATGATCATCACTTCTGCGGCGTATGAGGCCGCAGAAAAAGAGAGGATCATGAGAAAAAGGGCTATGTAAAATCTTTTGAACATAAAATAAATTCACCCCCATCCGCCCTGCGGGCACCTTCCCCCATTCAGGGGGAAGGGCAGAGAGGA
>JBDRGF010000144.1:0-2051 GCA_043818055.1 Pseudomonadota bacterium
AGACCGTGAGCTGGCAACAGACGCAACTATCGCAAACATTACCTCAACCATTCTTGGGCCGGAACAAAAAATAGATTTTGAAAAGATCTTGGTATGTATGGCGTCAGGTACTTTGCAAAAGCTTTTACACACCAGCCTGGAAGAATACGCCTATCTCATTGATCAGAAGGACAAAATACCGGACTTTTTGGAAGCCTGCGAAAAGCTTCATCAAATTCCAGAAGATGCTCAGCATATTGAGACATCCCTTGCGGAAATGCCATCGAATTTTCCGGAGTTGTTAGACAATCTTAAAACGCATTTTAAGCACGATATAAAAATATCCGAGATAACCACAAAGCACACAACCACTGGCTGGTTTCAAAAGATTTTTGGCAAGGCGCCGAAAGAAGAAGATCTCAAATTACTGCTGGTGCAGCTATCGAGCTTGAAGTTTGCCGGCATGGTTAAAGAGGTGGCAAGAATCCTGAACATCAAAAAAGAAAATGTGACGATTGATAATCTCTTGTCCGGAGTAGATAAAATCCGCTTTGCACTATCCATGCGAAAGCACCAGGCATTGTTGGCTTCGTATCGGGCATTGCCCGGAAATCAAGACAAAGGCATTAGTGATGTCTACGAAACAATCAGAAAATACAGTGAAGCAAACGATCTGTTAAACGATGACATGTATCAGGCTCTAAACTCGTTATTCAAAAACTATGGTGCGCTGCTTAATCATTTTGGAATAATCGAAACAAGCCTCGACACGCTTACAAAGCTGATCGGTCACGATGTGCAAGTTAAAAATAGCTGGCAGTGGATTCAATTGCATTATTTTCTGTCAGAAAATGCGAGCGACTCGTCAATCAGCCTGCAGGACATCCAAACGTACTACAAACTCAAGCAAAAAGATCTTGAGCATCTCAATGATAATCGCTTAAAAAATCTCAACAATCATTTGGGCGAGATGGCCAGAATAAAAGTATCCTACGAAGGCGGAAAAAGGTTCACCATCGAAGAGGCTAAGGTGTTATTAAATAGTATTTCCTGTATTATTGCCGAACCCAGCACGATATCAAAGCATTTCCCTATGGAAGAAGGCTTGATCGATGTACTGATTATCGATGAAGCCTCACAAGTATCTATTGCCGACTCCATCTCGCTCATTTTGCGTGCCAAGCAGGTTGTTATATTTGGGGATGAATATCAATACGGCGCCGTGAGCGCAACCAATGTCAGTTCAAAGTATTCTGCCAGCTATTTCAGTGAGATTATAGCAGCCTATGCCGATGATTACAGCACCACGGTATCGGAAGCGGCCAAAAAGGAGCTTGTCGATGAGGTTTCCAAAGAAGTACCCGCTGATGAACAGGAAAGCGATATCTTGCTCAAACCCCAAGACGGCACCGTGCTTTGGCTCAAGACTTTCAATATTCGTACATCCACCCTTACTTTTGCCAAGGCCATAGCCAATTACACCACCGCGCTCAAAGAACACTTCCGCAGTTTTCCGGAGATTATTAGTTACTCAAATGATTTCTTTTACAAAGAAGCACAGATGGAACTGGTCGTAAACCGAATTCGCACCAAGCCAATCGGCGAAGTGTTACAGTTTATGAGTGTGGCAACTCAAGGCAGGGCTGGTCCTAATACTAATCTGGACGAAATAGAAGCTATTGCCAATGACATTCAAAAACGCCTGGATAACGGATTCAAAGGCACCATCGGTGTCATCACTTCATTCAAAGAACAACAGGCCAGGTTAGAGCAGGCTCTGAACGAAAAGTTTAATATGGCGCAGCTGCGGCGCGATCACAAATTGGCGATCTGGTTTGTAGGCGATGTGCAGGGCGAAGAGCGCGATATCGTGTATTATTCGTTTGTTGAAGATAAAAATCTGCAAAACGCCAATTTGGCCAGCATCTATCCTGTCATCGGAGGCACCGCAGACAGCATCAGGAAACTCAAAATGCAGCGTCTCAATGTTGGCTTTAGTCGTGCCAAGGATACGATGATTTTTGTGCATAGCCAACCCATCGATCAGTTTAGTAACACACGCCTGGGTGACG
>JBDRGF010000145.1:0-5169 GCA_043818055.1 Pseudomonadota bacterium
AGGCGGATCAGACAGCGCGAGGGGAACTAAGAATGCACCACTGAAAACCTTTGCAGCAGGATTAACGAAGGCAAAGTTAAACGGCGTCCCACTGGTAGTTGCAACAGGGGATTACGACATGAGCGGTATCACATGGCAGGCCGGCGTACATATGTTCGGCGGATTCAAATCGGATTTCTCAGCGCGCGAATATCGCAGCACATACAAGACAGTGTTGAAGAGATCAGATTCCGATGTGACACTCCTCATCGGCTCGCTCGATGATGTCCTGTTCGACGGCTTCCACGTCGAAAACGCCGCCAACTCCACATCATCTATCGATGGCCAGAAGACTGTTTCATTGCAGGGAACAGGCAAAAAGATATTCAAAAACTGCACGGTGAAGGGAAATGCGACTTTATTACAAACAACAGCCCTCTGGGCAGATGGAATGATGGAACTCGTTCTTTCAGCCAACAAATTCGAAGGAGGGAGTCACACGAACGATTCAGGAACTTTTAGCCAGGGTGCTTATCTTGCAAATCTCACCAAGGCGACAATAGTGAATAATATTATAGATGCCGGTAGTGCACATTCACAGACAGCACTCAAGATTTCTAAATCTAAAACTGATCTCATCGTTGCAAACAATACCATCAAGGCTCAGCCATTGAAGGGAATTGGCGTGCTAAACGGCCTGATCATCGATTCATCCGACCCAGTGCTCGTGAACAACGTGTTTGCAACATTTTTGTTTGTGGATGCAGGTGGAAGTACAGGGATGAGTTATCCTTTGAGCTGCTATGGCACTGAACCTACCAAGTCTGTCAAAAATAATCTCTTTCTCAAGTCCCCAGCATCAAGCGCGACGATACTGGTGCGAAACTGCGACGGAAGCACCTATACTATAACAGGATTTGGCTTTGGAAAATCGACAGTTAACGGAAATGTTGTGAGGAGAAGCGATACTCCTACCGCTATGATTGGTGCGGATTATCATCTTAAATCTGATGGCACAGGCAATGATGGCATCAATGATGGATTTTATGCTTCTACTGAAGCTGAAGGTCAGGTGTTGAAAGATTACAATTTCAAACCCCGTCCGCAATCTGTTGGTGCGGTAGATGCTGGAGCGTTTGAAGAATAGGAGTTCTATTATGATGAAAACTATTAAAATTATCCCAATTCTTTTACTGCTACTCTCCGCCTGCGCAGGCGGTGCCGGTGACGGCAACGGCCAGCTTTCAATCGCAGTTACGAGCACGAAGGCCCAGCCGACGACCGACATCAAAGAGTTTAAGATCGTTGTCACAGGGGAAGGAATCGATGCCCCTATCGAAGCGGTCTTTCCATTTGGGACACAAGAGGGTGTGATCCGCGCGATACCGAGCGGCGATGATCGCCTCGTTGAGCTCTTTGCGATTGACAATTCCAACAGGATTGTAAAGCGCGGCGAGAGTTTGGTTACAATACACGGTGGGGCTATGAACGAGGCATCGATAACGCTCAAACGGGTGCCTGTGATATCGAACATGATATCAGACTCCATTATCGAGAACGGCAGGATAAATCTAAAGATCATCTCCGAGCCATCGGACGAGGTAATAATCAAGGATGTAGTCGATGGCGTGGAGCAAGACCTCACAAACCCGGTGAACAACACAGCCCTCTTTTCACTGAGCGCGGACAAGGGAGAACTTTTATGTTCACCCGGAACGCTCGCCAACACTTGGCATACTTTTAAACTTGAGAGCACGGTCACGGGATACAGTTCGGAGACGAAGGTGAGAATACTTGAAGAGGGAAGCTTAAAGCCGGCGCCGATAGTTGTTGGAGGGACGGCTTCGGGTAATACGGGAAGGCTGGGGAGAAAATAAAAAGGCGCATGTCGCATATGGCATGTAGTAAAAGGAGAGTTTTTTATGAAGAAGAAACTATTCACAACATTGATGGCAGTAGCTTTACTGCTCATCACAACATCAAGTTTCGCAGCGACAGAAGAGGTGCCAAGATATCTGACCTATCTGGCAACTGTAACCGATGGCGGTGGGAACACCCTGGATGACGGTCCGATCGATGTGATCTTTAGGATCTATGATCTGGATAACAATCTATTGTATTCAGAACGTCAGACGGTCAACGTGATAAAGGGAAGTGTGGCCGCATCGGTAGGTGCGGGAGATGCGCTCGATGGCAGCGGTAAGATGAACGGAATCCCGGATAGCGTATTGAAGCCATCATTAAAGCCAAAGCTTGAGGCAGAATTTGTTGGATATCCGGCATATGGGCCTGATATCCTGGCGACGATGCCATTTGCATTATACTCACAATATGCTATCGGCGTGATGGATGGGGGCGTAACATCAAGTTCGATCGCAAAAGGGGCGATAACATATGATCATCTCTCGTCCAGTGCCAAGGATGAACTCATAGACGAGATCACAGGTGGTAAGGGAAAGGATGAATTGGTATTTCAGACGGATATGGTAAATTATTACAGGGATCCAGTTCAGGCTACAATGATCGGCATTCGTCCAACGCCAGCGTTCGGCGGTGGCCAGAACACGTTGCAGGGAAACATGGATAACCTCGACGCAGCGCTCTCATCGGTCAGGCTGGAGAATAATCTTGAGAAGCAGGACAGGATAGCGGAAGATGCAAAGCTATTGCCAAAATCCGGCGGAACGATGACAGGCAATATCGATATGGGAGGGAATAACATAACGAATATAACGAAGCTCGGCACTGCGGATGTGACAAATATCGAAAAAGCTGCTACAGCGTTTGAGAGCGGCGGAGGCGGCAGCCCTGCCGATCTCAACATGGGTGGAAAGAGCATAATTAACGTCGATAAGGTTGATGGGGTTGATGTTTCGGCTCTGGACACCAAGGTCTCCACCCACAAACATACCGGCACTGATGGGAGTGTGAGTTTGAGAGGGAGTGCGATACAGATAAAGAGTGGGACAGTCAATAATGCTAATGTGGATATGTCGGATCCATACGAGAGACCAATAGCTAACGTATTTCCTCCATCGGGGTTTACAAAGTGGAATTGCAGTATGGTAGCATCATTTCAGGATACTTATGACGGGGCTGTTGGTGGCATCGACAGGATGTGTATTAGGACAGATGTCGTTGTATCACCTAATTCTAGTGATGGATTTGCAGTGCGGTGTTTATATTCCGGTGGAGGATCGGGAAGTGCAGGCGATTGTGCGTTTATTATTAATGATGGAGGAAATTTGCCGTGTCGTGCATCATATTTAATGATGTGTGCAAAATAACCATTGATATTCAGGGGAGGCGAAAATGTGTAACAAATTATTGAGTTTGGGAGTTTTATTTTTCTCTTTAATATTAACTGCATGTGGAGTGGGTGGCGGTTCTCCCTCAAATGGAAATGACAATGCAAATGTTACACCAAGCTCGTGGAAAACTGTGGTAAACCGAAGTCTCTCCACTTGTGGTATCAAAACCGATGGAACATTGTGGTGTTGGGGTAATAATAGTCAAGGTCTGTTAGGGATTGGCACTTCATCAGATGCATGTGGTCAGGACGATTGGTATTGTAACGATAAAAATATTCCAACACAGGTAGGAAAGGAGACAGACTGGGATGTCTTAGGCAATGCCGCTAACTGTGCGATTAAAAAAGATGGCACTTTATGGTGTTGGGGAGGAAATACAAAAGGAAGTCTCGGCAATGGAACTTATGGGAGAGATACCTACAGTAAAATCCCGGTTAGAGTCAGCAGCGATATTGGTTGGAAAAATGTATATTCAAGCCATAGTTTGAATGGCGATATGTGTGGTATAAAAACGGACAACTCCTTCTGGTGTTGGGGATATAGAATTGATGGAGTGACGGAGCCTGTGACGAGGCCTACACAGGTAGGAACAGACAAGGATTGGGTGAATTTTTTTATAAGAGCTGATGGAAATGCATTTTCCTTAAATCTCACTTTAGGAGGTGTTTTAACTCCCATCGAAGGTACAGATTGGAAAAGCCCGGGCTTAAAAAATGATGGAACGTTGTGGCAAGCAAAGTGGGATGATTTAAGCGGGACATCTAAGTTTGAACAGATAGGTGTAGATAAATGGGTTTTGTTATCCCCCCCCTGCGCTATTAAGGCCGACAACTCGCTTTGGTGTTGGGGAAAAAATGATTATGGTGAACTTGGAATTAGAACTTCCAATTTTTTATCCTGTCCCGATGTAAATGGTGTGTTAGGTTCCTGTGAAGATAAGGCTGAACCGACACAGGTTGGGATAGAGGCAAATTGGGGTTACGTTTCTGGTTCTTGCGCTATCAAATCAGATGGAACTCTCTGGTGCTGGGGAAACAACGAGTATGGCCAACTTGGAAATGGCGAATGGGGTTCGCAGTGTAAGGAAGGCAACATAGCAGGCCATTGCGCTGACAAAACCACCCCAACCCAGGTAAAGTGAATGGTTGAATCAAAAGAAAATTCAAACGATAGGAGGACAGAGATGAAGAAGACGATAGCTTTTATGATGTTGGTTTCGATGCTAACGGTTGCGGCCTGTGCTACAACCGGCGGTAATTTCTCAAAGATCTATCCCGGGATGACGCAGTCGGAGGTTACCAAAGCTATGAAAAAGGGTCCGACATTCGTGAAAAGTTTTAATGATGATTATTCTGCCTGGTATTATAATGAAGATCGTTGTTTGCTTTTTGAAAAAGATGCAGTTGTAGGGAAAGATACTAGCAAAAACAGAAACATTGTGGATGTTCTGGGAATGACTGAAATTACGGAGAAACGTGGGGCAATATGTGTTCCTCCAAATAGCAGCGAAAAAGCAAAGGTAGAGCGCAAGTTCGATACTCCCTTTGGTTCTGTGAGCAAGTGACGGATTTAAGATTAAAATCGCATGTAGTATGTGGTAAAAACCTGGTTTAATAATCTTTTTCACATACTGCTTTCAAAGGAGACAACAGTGAAGCTACAGAACAACAAATGGATCGTGCTTTTTTTGATGATATGCAGCATCTCGCTCGTTGCCGGATGTATCTTCTCGCGTGTTGCCGGCAAAAGGGCGGCTGAAGATGATCGAGTAGCAAAGGAAGAGGGATTGAAACTCATAAGTACTGTCTATTTTGCGACTAACTCGATCGGAATCCTTCCATCATCTGCAAGGGTTCTCGATCAGGACGTGAGATGGCTC
>JBDRGF010000146.1:0-6160 GCA_043818055.1 Pseudomonadota bacterium
GGCGGCAAGGGTTTGCGAGTATGTCTGGTTTTGGACGGCATCGGAGAGAGAAGGGGTGGTGATGGAAGGTACTGGTGCCGATTCCGCCTGACATTCATTATTACAAGTCGCCTCGGTATAAGTACCACTGGCATCGGCGACGCATTGATTATCGCTATTACAGGAATACTTCTGTACGGGAGATTGATATGCTGTCGTCTTGCATTCAAATTGATACCACGGAACATCGGGATTGGTAATGCTTTCCTCGGCCAAACTTTTTATAATCGTATTGGTGATAAGCCAGGAAGCGGAAATTATCACAACTCCCATGAATGTATTCCAAAATATCGTCTTGCCTTGCGCTATCCAGTTAGTATTTGCCCCGCCCATTAAAATCAAAAATCCGCCCCATACAAAGAGTATTGCCGCGATTGAAGGCATCAAACCCACGAGAACAAAGTCAATTATATTCTTAAAAAGCTTGAACAGATCGCAACGAGTGCAGGGTCGGGTGTAATCGTGAAGAATTTTAGTACCATCGGGATTTATATCTTGGAGAGTGACACCCTCGGGTTGACTATTTAATCCGCAAGGGACTATCGGCCACCAAGATGGAGCGGCCTGCACAAAAACAGGCAAAAATATAAAAGTAACAGCAAGTAAAACTATTACTATTTTGCTTATTTTTGTAATTATCAATTTTCAGTTTTCAATTTTCAATAAATTCTTCAATGATACAATCGATCAATTGATACATTCATTGGAAATTATAAATTGGTAATTGTAAATTTATTATCGTTGCCGTGACATCAAAACATCTACCCTTGCTTCGGCATTTTGGAGCGCTTCTCTTATGGTTGCGCGCCCATAATTAACGTCGTCTATCATGTCGGCGAATATTGTCTCAATCGCGGTGTTGTCTATCTGGAACCAGGAACGAGCCGACAGCGCCTGAAGAGCAAATACGCCTAAATCAAGATCGTTTCTCTGAAGTTCTATCAAGTCGCGGCGCGCGGCAGGTCTTAATGTGGCGTTCAGATAATTTGACGCGCCGTCTTTGGAGGTCAGATAAATCAAAAATCTCCAGGCATCATTTGCAGATTGCGATTGATTTGACACCGTTACCGCCCAATAGTTGGCGTATGTTTTAGCGTCGGGGGATGATATCTGAGGCATTGGCGCGACGCCGAAATTAAGTCGCGAGGCCTTTGCTTTCAGAACCGGAATTTGATGAGAATAAT
The DNA here is from genome assembly GCA_043818055.1 of Pseudomonadota bacterium. Classification (GTDB taxonomy): domain Bacteria; phylum UBA10199; class UBA10199; order 2-02-FULL-44-16; family JBDRGF01; genus JBDRGF01. Next base: position 1,224 of record JBDRGF010000146.1, read on the forward strand.
TAAACATCATTGCTGTTTTTCCTTCAGTGAAAGCGTCTATAGAATAATACTGGGAATCGTTCCAGGTATAGGTTCGGACTGATGGATTGGCAAAATCAGTGTAAAATTTTAAAGCGATCTCGCCGACAGCCGTATTATTTACCGTGCGGGAAAATGTCGCGCTTGAATTTTCGGCGTCAGTCATCCGAACTCCGCTCTGGATCATCAGGTTTGTTAAAATATCGGTTGAGCGGTTAACATTTCTTGCCGTGCCTATCGCCGCCGCCGACTGAACTATATTACCGGATCCGTCTAAATGGGTTATTGTCTCAATGTCCGAGTTAAATTCTTCCCAAGTTTGAGCGGGCCGGGTGATGCCGGCATTGTTAAGCAGGTCTTTGTTGTAATAAAGGGCCAATGTGTCCACATAAAGGGGAAGGCCGTAAATCTTGTTGCCATAGATCAGATCCTGCGCGGCAACATCAACAAACTGATCTTGAAAATTTTTCAATGTCATTAGACCGCCGTATTCGGGGAATTGTTCGGGCAAAGAAGTTATTTTGTCTCCATGCTTAGGCAGCCACGTATTATGCATCATAAAAATATCCGGTCCGGTTCCGGCAGCTAAAGCATCCAAAAGAGATCTCTCGTAGTCCTCGTAAGAGAATATCCGATAAACAATTTTGATGTTGGGATTTTGCGCCTGAAAATCTCTGAGTATCGGGTCGTAAACGCTTTTTTGATCAAAGACCCCCCAAAACTGGAGCGTAACCGGTTGATTTGAACCTCCGCCGCCGATACTTCTAATAATTAAAATTACCGTAAGAAAAATCACTAAACCAATTACTCCCGCCAAAATGTAGAATAGTTTATTAGTGTTCAAAATTTAGAAATTAAATATCAGGATTTTACAAAGCTTATCCCATAATGGAATTGGCCGGCATCAATAGATTTTTCAAAAATCAACCCTTCCTCAGCCACTAAGTCGCACATGGCCGTTTCATTAATTCTCATTTCGTCCGGCGGCCCGAACCCTCCCGTTCCCAATCGCCAATCTATAAGAATTATTCTGCCGCCGTTTTTGAGAATTCTTTTGGCTTCTCTTATTATTTCCGCTTTTTTATCCGACTGGAAAAGTATGTTGGCCAGCAATACCATGTCTTGACTGTTATCCGAAAGCCCCGATCCTCCCGCAACTTCCAGATTGGCTCTAGCCATTTCTATATTTTTAAGTCCGATTGCCCGAGCCTTTATTCTAACGCTATCCAGAGCCGTTTCCTGGACATCAAGAGCGTAAACCCTGCCATTTTCTCCAACTAATCGGCCTAAGAGAATGGTGAAATATCCCGCACCGGAACCAAAATCAGCAACGGACATTCCCTCGCCAACTCCAAATTCACTGACAATTTTATCAGGATTTAAAAATCCGCCCGTACCGAACGGGTCCGTTCGAGCAGGCCCGCCCGTACCAGAGGAGTTCAAAACCGGCGCTATCGGCGCATTCGTTAACTGCATACCCAGTATATCAACTTCCAGATATTAATTTGGCGTTGATATGGTTAATTTACTTACTCAGTAATAGCTTCTGTGTTGGTTAGACGATATTCAGAAAGAATAAAGCTCAGCCAATTGGAAGTTGTATTACTGGGCATGATTAAATTTTACCACGCAATAGAGAATAAGTTATCTACACTTTCATATCCCACTCCGCCCGACACCATATTTCAGCCCGTTCCGAATCTCTCTCCCACCCAATCCCCATCCTCATCACATTTCCGCTCTCCGAACAAAAGGCATCCTCATTAACGCAAAGAACAAGAACGCTTCGCTAAATTGTTCTTTGCTAATTCGGATGCTTCTTTATGTTACCGTATCGCTCCAAGGAGTGATTTAGATAGGGATTTGGCTGAAAGCTTCGCTCTTAAAAACAAAGCGAACACCCGATCATTTCGACATCCTACCGCAAGTTCAAGACACAAGTGGAGAGTAAAAGTGCATGGATTACCAAAATCATAGGTCGAGCGCCGAATCCGCCTCTTCGGCGGATGAGGAGGCAAGCGAGGGTGACCTGTGATTTTGGTTACAATCCTACACTTTTTACTTGATACTTGGGTCGCAGAACGAGGACGGATGGAAAAATGACGGGGTGAGCGAGCTAGAGATTCTTGGCGATTTCCGCTGCCAAACGTTGAACAGAGTTAGCATAGTTAATACAACCCGAGCTCTTGCTTGTAGCACTCCCGCAGTAATACCTTTTAGACGCGGCTATCTCGCCGGCACGAGTTTGACTATCAGCTCCGTCCCTGGAAAGCTTGGCCGCAGCCGCAATAAATGCATCTTCTATATTCCAAGGGCTAGGCAAGCTATGACCCGTCAGCCGGGAAACCTCTTCTCTATAACCCATCCAAGTAGATGGAATAAATTGAGCAGGACCCATGGCGCCTCCCCAACCATAACCACACGAAATCGGGGTCTGAAAAGGATCCATACTTAATTCCGATGTAATTATTAAAAATAAAGGAAGGTCTCTCGTGGGATGTATCCCTTTTGCAAAAACTTTACCTGTTATAACACTGCGCGTAGAACCGCTGGTCGCGTCGATTATATAACATTTCCCAACATTACTTCCTAATGCACTCTCCTGCTCAAGCTCGGCAAGTAAAAAAGCCGGGCGAATGCCGGTTCGGATTGCCGCAAGTTGGGCAAATTTAACAGCTTCTTCAGCAGTAACGCCATTTTGCATCAAATATGTTATCTGCGCGCGAAGTGCTTCGATGTCTTGTTGGGATTTTTTAACCAATTCCTGATATTTTGACTCCTGCCCCTTAGTATCTTTTAGGAGTTTGTTTTGTCCAAATTTAGTCGAATCTAAAGAACTCTTTTCCAGTTCCTGCAACCGTTTAGTTCGTTCGAGCTCCGTTTGTTTATCCTCCAGCTGAACCTGATGACCTTCAAGTTGCAATCTCAATGCTTTTATACTCTTGATGGTAATCTGTAGATTGTCTTGGGTAGCACTTATATTATTAAGTTCGTTAAAAAAATCCGAGAGACTGTCATTATCTAACAACACTTCAGTAAGAGATCTTTGGTCATTCTCATAAGCAAGCTTGATGTACTGAGCTAAAGCATTCTTATGCTTCCCCATCTCGGCTTCAGCATCGTTTATCTGTCTTTCTGTTTCCCCTATCTCAGCCGTAGTTTGGTTTATGGAAAGATTCAGGGAGCGTATCTCCAATTGAACTTGATTTATCTCTGCATTCAAACGGGCAATTTCGTTTTCAAGCGTCATAGATTTCGTTCTCGAACTGTCTACTTGTACCTGATATTCGTCTATCTGTCTCTGTAATTCCTCTATCTGCCTACTGCGTTCCGCTATTTCGTCCTGAACTGAAGCATTAGCCAAGCCAAAAACAAAGAATAAAGCAAAAATTATAATAAATTTATACAATTTCATTCTAAGCGTTATTATAACATTAATTCAAAAAAGTGGACCTCAGTGGATATTTACCTAATGACTGCTTGCTGTTTATGCTATATAATTAAATCATTATGTTTAAACGTTTTTTAGTCTCAATCATTTTAATATCGTTAGCCGTTCTTTCTTCTGAAACAATCCTAGCCGCTACCGGAGTCCAACCGCCCACCCAAGGTCTTCCTACCGACCTTGGTCAGCTTATTCAACAGATATTTACCTGGTCTTTGGCTGTATTGGGAATTGCCGTATTTGTAATGTTTTTCTATGCCGGTTTTTTGTGGCTTACTGCAGCAGGCAATACGGCTAGGGTTGGTGAAGCAAGAAGTAGAATGACTAACGCTATTTTAGGAGCCATTCTACTTTTATCGTCTTATCTGATATTAAATACTATAAATCCCGACTTTGTAGAAAATACATTTAATCTGCCGGGGTTAGGAGAAACGACGACAGGAACTAATAATTAAAGCTCTATGTTAAAATATTTTTTTACCTTTGTTTTGGTCGGCTTTATAGCTTTAAGTTGTATTTCTTCTGTCTCTGCATTCGGTAACGACATAAATCCGCCCCCCTCAATAGATATCAACGATATTGATTGGGGTGATGCCAATGTCAGTGGCTGGGCCCAAACATCTACAATACAATCTGTTACCATAAGCGGTGATTCGATTTCTTTTCCTCACAGTAAGGCTGGTCAATGGCCAATTGGAGACCCTTTTGGAGACGGTACTGCAGTTGAAGGAAATGTTTGGATATTTGTTCATCTAAATGGACAATGGAAAGCGGCAACATTTGACTGGCTACGCCCAGGTCAGACAACTAAGGATACGAGCAATATACTTTGTGGTGGTGGTGATGGAACCCTCCATGGGATGTCCGGATTTTCACCGGTCAGCGGAGATATATATGGTTTTATGGTATCTGGAATGGCTCGTAACAATGTTACACCCAATATTCAGGAGAGAAGTAATATAGTAACAAAGGCTTGGACCGGAACAACTGATACTAGTATTTGTGGTGGAGGCGGTGGTGGAGGTACAACACCATCTCAGCCTACCGCTCCGCCGATTATAACCGGATTTAATTTCACCTCAATTGTTCCGGGGCAGAGCGTTGAGGTGTATGGTACAAATCTAAGTAATGAAATTGAACTTGTATCCGGTGGCGGTACGAGCATAAATGTTGTCAGCTCAGTTAATAATCAACTTAATATAAGTACTTTTGAGATTCCTTTCGATATTGCTCCGGGAACATATAAAATTACCGTTACCAATTCCAAGGGTTCCGTAACTTCAACTCAAAGTTTGACTATAAAAGTTGGCGGGGAATCCTTTATTCAACAAGAGGCAATTACCCCTCCCACCCAAGGCCTTCCCACCGATCTTGGTCAGCTTATTCAACAAATATTTGCTTGGTCTCTTGCTGTATTGGGTATCGCTGTCTTTGTGATGTTTTTCTATGCCGGTTTTCTATGGCTTACTGCAGC
>JBDRGF010000147.1:0-23854 GCA_043818055.1 Pseudomonadota bacterium
ACCGACAAAAACGATTCACGGGGTAAGTATTACTCGTTTGACCTCCGTAGCCGGATTGACACGTCGAAGCAAACCCTTCGTCTTTGTAATAGTGAACAATATATCTGAACTATCGCAATACAGAAATTCCAGAGTCGATGGTGTCTATAAAAATAAGCATATTTACGTAAATGGTTGGGGTATCAAAGGGGATGCAAATACGTTGAGCATCTGGGGGATGAAAGAGGGAGATATAGGAACCGGGGCTTGGCTGACAGTGAAAAATGGAAATTTGAGGGAGGCATTCAAGTGCTCGTTTGAGGATGGAATACCTTATATTCCTTTAAAAGGGAGAGATATTGAAAAGCTGACTAAGATCGACTCCGGGTTTATTTTGGTGTTAGGAAGAAATGTTAATGATCTAAAGCGATTAAATTCTTCTCATCTCAATCATGCAATAATCTATTGCGATCATAGCATGTATAAAAATGTATGGAATTCTAAAGATGCCGGGGAGATTTTGGAGATCTGGGGAATGAATACAAATGCTAAGCCCGGTGCCTGGCAGCTTTCTTATGTAAATTATTATACAAAGAGAGCGCAGCTTCTTCAACGCTTTAGTGCTAAAGTTATAGCTAGACCTAGACCTAGACCTAGACCTACACCGCCGGTAAGGCCGACTCCAAGACCAACAACGCCACCGGCACTGGTAGATGTTGCTCCACCTCCATCACTCGAAACATCTCTCAATGTGGCAAGTGACATTATCGCGTTTTTGGATATCTTATTAAATAGGGGAGATGAAGCGAAAAAGCTCCCAAAACAAAAGTTGAAAGATCTTCTCGATAAATCCTTTCTCAAAACGATAACGTATCTTGCCGCGTATCTTAAGAGAAATGATATAAGAGGATATAATAATTATGTGAAGAGAGTATCTAAAAGAAAATACCAGAGGGTGTTTATAAGACACGGATGGGCAAAGCAAATAAGAAATTTTAATAAATTTGTAAGGAAGTTTTCTGATTTTTCAAAGATCATGGAAAAAGGCATTCTTAATGAAATGGATGTAGCACGGATTATTGTTAAGAGGGGGGAGCCTAGTCGTAAAAGAATGCTGGTTCAAAAGGTGACAATCTGGATAAAAGCTCAAAAAGCAGCCGGAAAATCTAAGAGAGATGTTCTATTTGATATCTCGCCACTCTTTCTGAGAGGGAAGAAAAAAAGATATATAAATCAGGCAGGGTTGCAGGTTGTTGAAGAGTTGAATTTGATTTATGGAACAACTCCTCCACGCGGACGACCTGTGCTGGTGGGAATAGATCCAAAACAAGCGCTTAGAAAAGGTTTTACAGCTCATCTTTCAAAATTTAGTGATAAATTTACACCAGCTCAGATTGGAATATGGATGAAGCTTTCTGTTTTGTACTTTAAGACTTATAGGAATAAATTCAGAGACAATCCTTTCACAGAGCAGCTTCAGGAATCCCATCGAAAATTGAGAACTCTACTCGCGGGGAAAATTTTAGGCCTTAACGGGGCATTCAGGAAAAAACTTCTTAATGGAGAGGCCAGTTTTACCGAATACGAGAAGAGTGCCCGTCCGGTTAAAAGGTTGCTCGCTGCACTGTTGAAATTAAAAGATGGTGAAGCTCAAACATTAAGGTCGATGGGCTGGAATACTCTGATAGTTTGGATGATGAAAAGGATTAAACGTGTTGATCTGGAAGCAGGGGGTGTCATCAATAGGAAGACTTCTCATCTAAGGCTATTGATTCAGGGTAGTCCTGCAAGGGAAGTCGCAAGCGCTAAAGCGGCAGATGTGGAATCTAAGTTAAAGGAGAAGGTGTCCGATGTTCTGTGGTTTGATAATTTGAGTAAAGCTGTTGCGAAAGCCGAAACTTATCGTGATTTGCGTAAAGTATATAGGGTTTTCGGATCTAAGTTTCGTCTTGTAAATGCGCGAAAAGCTCCGCGCTATCTAAAAGAGGCGGTGCATAATGTCGGCATAGGATACATGAAGAATGCCCTGGAATTATGGTTCAACAGACGACTTGAAGCGGCAGGAACAAAGACTGAGCTGAAAAAACTGCGCAGAGATATGATTCTGGGGATCAGAAAGTCGGTTCGTGGAGTACCTCGTTATTTAAGCCGCGGTGTTTACCATTTGCGTAGGAAGTTTCTTCGTAAAATTAAGTCTCGTATCGATATCGTCAATAATCGTGCAAAATCTAATCTGGGGGAATTTCAAAGATTTGCATCACAATTTAATATATCTAAGCAACGTTCAAAACAAATTTTCAGAGCCTCCTCAAATGCAAAAAAGCAATCCCTCTTTCTCAAAGCTATAGCCCCTTATCTTAAAAGAAAATTTGAACAGATCTTCTATCGTAATGTTCGCGGAAAAAAGGTCTTTCGAAATGTCATCAAGGAAAATGCGGCAATGATATCAGGGCTCAAAGCTCTTCGTAGTGAGTTGAATAGAAAATTTCAATCACATTTGAGAACCCCTTTTATCAATAGAGCATTCACTGATATTCGTAGCGCGATCAATTTTAGTTGGATGGATACCAAATGGGTGGGGATGAAAGCTGGTGAGGATAGAAATTCATTGCGTAAAAGAATAAATCCAATGCTGGGAAGAGTGAAAAAAGAACTCGATCCACTCATGCGTACAGCAATATTTGGTGTCTATTCCCATGGGAAGTTGTTGTTAACGGCTATCATCACAGCGATGTCGCTGGGCGCCGTGAAGGCTTTTGTAGAAGATTTGGGAAGAAGAGAGCTTGGTAGGCGAGCATATCGTTTGATTAAAAGAGCGAGAGATCATGACGTGATTTTGTCCAATAAAAATGTCAGGGATAGATTGATTAATGCCTTTTATAAAAAGTATATGAAAAACAGTAAGCCATATTTGGCCCTCATCAAAATGCGAAAACAGTTGAGGGGGACGATGGCGAGCGCAATTAGGCGCTTGAGGGAAAATACAACTACGATTAAGAATAATCCTGCTTTTGATTCTGATATGTTCAAAAAATATGTAGGGTCATATAGAAGAGTTAAAAAGAGCTATGATATAGCAAATAGCTATCGTGTGAGGATTTCTGCGAATTTTACATCGCCGGTTAGGATCCTGAAACATTGGATTGATAAAATTTCAAGGAGCACTAATCAGGATAGAGCGAATGCGAAAAAAGTTATTCACGCGATAAAAAATAGTGGTTTTAGAGGGGGTGTTAAAAGTGCCCTTATGCAATATTATTCTCTGTCTATCAGGCAGCAACCGGCAAGACGGACTCCACCTCCCATAAGGGTGAGTAAGATAATCTTTAGTGTTTTTGGTTCTGCGAAATTGAGACCGAAAAAACAAACTTCTGGAGATTTTAGATTAGACGGAAACGATCCCAAAAAGTGGGTTGACAAACTTTTAAGTGGAGTAAGAATTTTATCACTTACAGACGTCCAGTGGAGTTATGTTGTTAATAAGTTCGATGAGTGGAAAAAACAAAGTAATATAATGGATAGAAATAGGTTTAATGCTTCAATCAGATCTCTGCGAAGTGTCAGGGATACATTTTTCAAATTAAATTTGGTAGGTAACTACGTAGCTCTTACATCACATCTCAATGCTTTATTCGAGGTGAGAGATTTGCTAATCAAGGTGTTATTAAGTGGTTCAACTCAACATCAAAAAATCTTCATACAACAGGCAATCAAGAAGGCGACCGTTGGGATTAGAAAGTTTAATTCGATGTATGATCGTAAAATAACAGAGGCACTGACAGAAATAAACAGAATAGGATCTTCTATAACCAAAGCAAGAGCTTTTACCAAACCAAATTCAGTTACTGCGCTCAGAGTGAAAAAACTGCTCTACTATACCACAGTGCTTAAGAGAAAGGCTGATTATGGAAAATTCAAAATGGAGCTGCCGAGTTCAGTTGAAACATTGAGAAAAAAATGGAACGCTCTCATAAAACAGGCCGATAAACCAATAACCATTACGGTAAATGATGTTTCTCTGACGCGTCAGATAAATCTCGAAAAATATATCCAACGTCTTGGGGTGAGAAGGAAGGATGTTGTGAGGATTAGGTTATTAAGGCTTGCACCGAATCAAAGTGGTCTAAGCTTTTTCCTTGCTAAGGAATCTCTTGAGTTTGGAAAGATGATTAAGATAAAAATCAGAAAGATCAGTGGTGGCAGGATGCCTACTAATCAGGAGATTAATCGATATCTTAATCCTAAATTTACACAGAGACATACCGGTGCTGGAAAAGGATATAAACTCGTTGCAAAATATTCAATACGTTTTTTTAGAAGACACATTAAAGCTAGCATAAGTTTTAAGTCTGAATACGATTATGGACAGGAAGCATTGAAACAAAAGATCAGAAAAGATTTTCGATCAATTCTCAAATACATTCCCCACCATGCTTCCGGCACTCTACATTACAAAGGTACCTATAATTTTAGATAGTCCACAAATCCTATATTTATCAAACACGTCAAATTCCCGACATGAAGCCCTCGACAACTTTGTTTGTGTGTGGTAGAAGTTACCCACCATGTCAGAAAAGCCATTACAATCCAGAATCGAAGAGCTCGAGAGGCTCTTAGGAATCGTCGAGCGTGGCAAGCATATGTGGGAATCGACGTTCGACGCAATTACCCAGCCTGTCCATATCATTTCCAGCGATTACATAATTCAGAGGGCCAATCTGGCTGAGTCGCAGATTCCGAAACTTCATATCAGGGATGTGATAGGGAAAAAGTGTTTCGAGGCCTTTGCAGGGCGAAATAGCCCCTGTGAGGGTTGTCCCATGCAGAGAGCTATAACGAAAAATGGTTCCCACAAAGAGCTCCTGAAAAACGAAATTCATGAGCATGAGTTCGAGGTCAACGCTTTTCCATATAAGTCTGATGATGGCGAAAAGGTCAGCGCAGTTGTCTATTATAGAGATGTCACCGAGGAGAAGCGGTTACAAAGAGAGGTTATTCAGCAGGAGAAGATGGCTGCTATAGGTATTCTCGCTGGTGGAGTCGCGCATGAGATCAACAATCCCCTATCCGGCATCATCGCATTTACCCAGCTCTTGAAGAAGGATGTAGGGGAGCAGGAATCGATCAAAGAGGATCTCAAAGAGATAGAGAAGGCTGCGCTCAGGTGCAAGAAGATCGTCGCTGACCTTCTCGATTACTCGAGGGCATCGAGGGAGCAGGAGCGTTGTCCTGTTGATCTCAACGGGCTGCTCGAGAGGATATTCCCATTCATCAAGGGGGAGCTGACATCATATAATGTTAATTTCAACTTCGAAGAGGGAAAAGGGATACCTCCCGTCATTGGAAATCCCGACAGGCTCCAGCAGGTCTTTTTGAATTTGATGACCAATGCGTGCCACTCCATGCCCCACGGGGGAAAGCTCAGCGTGCGCACATCGCAAAAGGATAGCGCAGTCAGGATTGAAGTCGAGGATAGTGGAGTCGGCATTCCTGAGAAGGATATGAATAAAATTTTCGATCCCTTTTTCACCACAAAAGAGCCGGGAAAAGGGACAGGACTCGGTCTTTCTATAAGCTACAGAATAATAAAGGAACATGGCGGTAGGATAGAAGCGAAGAGCGAAGAGGGAAAAGGGACGTTGTTCTCGGTAGAGCTTCCGGTTGCGAATTTATCCAAGGGGGAATGATCATGTCAAAGATCCTGATAGTTGATGATGAAGTAGTGATAAGGCGCGCGCTTGAAAAGTTTTTGGCATCGAAGGGACATGAAATACTGTGCGCCGAGGATGGAGTGAAGGCGCTTAAAGTTGCTGAAGAAAATATTATAGATCTGGCGCTTGTCGATCTTGTCATGCCTAAGATGGATGGTATCGAATTTATTACAAAGTTGAAAATTCAGCAGCCTGAAGCGGTTGCAATAGTTCTCACAGCTTTTGGAACGATATCCTCTGCCGTGCAAGCCATGAAAGCAGGTGCTTATCATTACATTACGAAACCCTTTGAACTCGATGATGTCGGGTCGCTTATCTACTCGGCACTGGAACACAAAAATCTAAAACGCGAAAATGTCGAACTGAAGATTCAGCTCAAAGAGAAGTATCGTTTTGAAAATATAGTCGGAACGAGTGAGCCCATCAACTCCGTATTTGATATGGTGGAGAGGGTAGCTCCTACTGACAGCACGATTTTAATATTGGGAGAGAGCGGTACAGGCAAAGAATTGATAGCCAAGGCGATACACTTCAACAGTTTGAGACGTGATGCTCCGCTGGTGATCGTCAATTGTGCAGCGATCCCCGAGGGACTTTTGGAATCGGAACTCTTTGGTCATGTGAGGGGCTCTTTCACAGGTGCGATCGCAAATAAGATGGGAAAATTCGAAGCGGCTGATACAGGAACCATTTTTCTGGATGAAATTGGCGATATGTCGATGAACCTGCAAGTTAAGCTATTGCGCGTTTTGCAGGAACAATGCTTCGAGTCTGTGGGCTCCACTAAAACTCACAAGGTCGATGTCAGGATAATTGCCGCTACCAATCAGGATTTGGAAAAGGCGGTAAAGGAGAAGCGGTTTAGAGAGGATCTCTATTATCGTTTGAACGTTATTCCCGTTTTTATTCCGCCTCTGCGCGAACGAAGAAGCGACATTCCAATTCTTCTCGATCACTTTATTCAGAAGTTCAATACGAACATGAAGCATAACGTGACCGGAATAGGCGAGTATGCCATGGAGGCGCTTGAAAGCTATAACTGGCCCGGCAATGTCAGAGAGCTGGAAAATCTGGTCGAGCGCCTGGTCGTCCTGCATAAAGAGGGTTTAATTGAACCCGATGAACTTCCCTCTCAATTCAGGAATCTGGTTCCCCATGTCGATAAGAAAGGGGTGTTTTGTACGGAAATCCCTGACGAAGGCATGTCTTTCAAAGATGCCGTCGATGAATTCGAAAATTCGCTGATCATTCAGGCGCTCAAAAAGACCGGCGGAAATAAAAATCAGGCTGCGACTTTGCTTGGTCTGAACAGAACGACACTGGTCGAGAAGATAAAGAAAAAGGGTATTGATATATAGTCAGTTACCATAGGAGATGCGAAATGAGAGAAGATTTTACTAATCTGTTGGTTGTTGATGATGATCGCACCCTGACTAAGGTTTTTGAAAAATTATCAAAGGATCACACGTGGTCGTATTCGGTTGCCATGACGGGGACGGAGGCACGGGATCTTCTGGGACAGAATTTTTTTGAAGTCGCCCTAATCGATGTTCGACTCCCCGGTTTTACAGGCATACAGATTCTCGAATACATCAAACAGAACAATCTTCCGACAGAGGTCGTCATAATGACGGGACTCGGCACCGTAGAAACAGCCGTCGATGCCATCAAAAAGGGCGCCTATGATTACCTGACCAAACCCTTTGACGATATCGAAAGGGTCGCGAGGGTTATAGAGAAGGCGATGGAGCGCAATAGACTGGTGCGCCGGCTCCATATACTTGAGAGAAAGTCTCCGACAGAGGTTGAGTATGAGGGCATAATCGGCAAAAGCCCGAGGATGCAGGAGATATACGCAACTATAGATGCCATAGCGCCGACCCCATCCACGGTTTTGATTCTTGGGGAGAGCGGGACGGGGAAGGAATTGATAGCCAGGGCCATTCATAGACGTTCTACAAGGGTCGATAAACCTTTTGTGGTCATCAATTGCGCAGCGATACCGAGTGAGCTTTTGGAGTCTGAACTCTTCGGCCACAAACGAGGCTCTTTCACTGGCGCTATAATGGATAAAAAGGGGCTCTTCGAGGAGGCTGATGGCGGAACAGTTTTTCTCGATGAAATAGCGGATATTCCACCTAACATACAGGTCAAGCTTTTGAGGGTATTGCAGGAGGGAGAAATTAGAGCTGTTGGCGAGAACAATTCACAGCAGGTGGATGTGAGAATTGTCGCTGCGACGAATGTAGATCTTGTCAAAGCAGTGCATGATGGGCGTTTCAGAGAAGATCTCTTTTATCGGCTGAATGTGATAGGTATCAATCTTCCACCGCTCAGAGAGCGATTGGACGACATCCCGATTTTAGCCCAGCATTTTCTCGACAAATACAACAAGCGCGCCAACAAGAGCATAACGACAATTTCAATCGATGCGATGCAATCGCTTCAGCATTATCGTTGGGTTGGAAATGTGCGGGAGTTGGAAAATATAATAGAGAGGGCCGTGGTGTTGACCAGAGACAATGTAATCAGGGCACAGGACCTTCCCTCCAAAGTATTAGGAGACTCTTTTTATCAGGTGGCCGAGGAAGTTAAAGAAGATATCACGCATCTCTCATATCGATTGGCCAAGGAGAAGGCTTTGAGTGCCTTTAACAGGGCGTATATAACTGCCCTCATGAAGGATGCTAAAGGGAATATCTCTATAGCGGCAGATAAGGCCGGTATGGACAGGAGCAATTTTAAAAAGTTGATCAAGCGTTACAAGATGGATATAGGAAAGTTTAGAGACTAACAATTTAATGAAAGCGAGGAGAGATGAACATCAAAATTCAATCATTGGGTGGAGTAAAGGTTTTACATTGCGATGGTTCATTGGATGCTGATACCGTCGAAGCGTTTAAAGAGGTATCCTACAAGCTCATCAATGAAGGGACGAACAATTTCGTAATAGACTGCACTGAGGTTCAGTTTGTGGACAGCATCGGTCTTGGAGCTCTCATCTCACTTTTGAGAAGGGTTCGCGAGAAAGAGGGTGACGTTAAGATCTCCTCCTTAAACGAAGATGTTAAGACGATTTTTGAAATCACCAGGCTTCATCGCCTGTTTGAAATCAGCGCGGACTGGAAAACAGCCGCGAAGAGCTTTAACAGATAATAGGGTTTATTATGTCACTTTATCATCATTCCTTTTCTGTCAAAAGCGATCCTCATAATATAAATTCATTGCGCCAGTGGATTTCTGAGGTGGGGGAAAAGCTTGAACTCTCCGGTTTTTGCAGAAAAGCCCGATTTCATATTTCCGCGTCCCTTGTGGAGGCAGTCGACAATGCCATCTTTCATGCGCACAAGGGAATGAAGGATAATCTCATAGATATATCCTTTACAGTCGATACCCAAACGGCGATATTGGAAGTCGCTGACAATGGAGAGGGCATCAAAAATTTTTCTCCCAAACTCGTGTCCGAATATGAAGAGCACGGGAGAGGTTTGTATATCATAAATCAGTTGATGTCCGAGGTGCAAAGCGTATTTAAAAACGGCAAACATCACCTCGTTATGAAATATAATTTTAATGATAAGAGGGTGGATAATGAATAATACATCAATGGATACTATCTACAGGTTGAGCCAGGCGATGGTGCAGGTGCGCGATTTGAACGAGGCTCTTGATTCAGTCCTCGATGAAGTTGTTGAATTGCTCAATGTGTCGAAGGTCTCTGTCATGACCTACGATTCGAAAAATGATGTTTTGAAAGTTATCGCAGCCAGGGGGCTCGATCCTTCAGTGATTGAAAAGGCTCTGGTTCGAAGGGGAGAGGGGATAAGCGGCAAGGTCTTCGCCTCTTCGGAACCTATTTTGATCGAGGATATCCGTACCAGCAGTTTTGATGAGAAGGGAAAGTATAAAACAAGATCTCTGATGTCCGCTCCTGTCACATGTTTTCCAATGAAGGTCGGAGATATTCCGCTGGGAGTGATAAATGTCACCGACAGAAATGACGGAAAATCTTTTGATGAAAAAGATATGGAACTTTTGAAGACGATCTCAAATCAGTTTGCTGTTTACCTGCATCTGGTAAATCTCGCAATTCGCGATAAGGAACATGAACGCATGAGGGAACAGCTCGAGATCGCCCGCCAAATTCAATACCGCCTCTTGCCTCTCACCCCTCCAAAGATCGATGGTCTTGATATAGCAGGAAGGCTCATCACCGCGGAGAGGGTCGGGGGAGATTACTACGACTGTTTTGTTCACGATGAGAGAAAATCTTCATTTGTAGTTGCGGATGTATCCGGCCACTCAGTCGGGGCGGGACTTGTGATGGCCGCATTCAGGGCCGCGCTCAAGGCGCAGCTCGACAACGTATATTCACCTTCGATTTTGATGGAACACGTGAACAAGATCCTCTTTCAGGATCTCTATCAGGCGGAGCAGTTTATAACTGTCGCTTATATACAATATCAGAAGAGCCGGCAGCAGATAGTCTGCACAGTTGCAGGTCATCCTCCGATTTTAGTATGGCGCAATCAGGAGGAGAAGTTTGTTGAGATAACGACAGACGATCCGTGCCTCGGAATTGAACCGAGTCCTATGTTTCATGAGAAGAGTGAGATTCTTTCAAAGGGCGACATAGTAGTGCTCTACACCGATGGGGCTACTGAAGTTGCAAACGCGAGGGGAGAACGCTTTGGTATGCAGAGGCTCAAAGCCTGTATCGCTGATTCGTCCGAAGTGAGCGCGAAACAGATATCCGATATCATCGTCGAAAATGTTCAGTCGTTTAGTGATCCTAATCCGCTTAAGGATGATGTAACGGCGTTAGTGTTGAAGATAGTGTGAAAAAACAAAAGGCGTATGTAGCATGTGGTATGTAGAAAAACCAGAAGAGCCAAGCCCTTCCCCCTAAGGGGGAAGGTGGCCAACGGCCGGATGGGGGTGGTCTTTTTGACTACATGCTACATGCTCTGTACTACATACTGGTTTTTAAAAGGAGATTTTATGAATTACAATGATACTCTTCAATATCTCGAGACTCTTCGACCGAAGGATTTCAGGATGGAGCTGCAGCCTATGATTCAAGCTTGCAGGGACTTTGGGAATCCTCTCAAGACGATTCCATCGATCCACATCGGCGGGACAAATGGAAAAGGCTCAACTGCCGCTTTTTGCGAATCGTTGTTGCGAGCGAGCGGATACAAGACAGGGCTTTTCACATCTCCCCATCTGATTGAAGTCACCGAACGTATTCAGATCAACCGGAGTCCGATTTCTAAGGAGGCGATGGCATCCCTTGCGACAGAGGTTCGGGATAAACTCTCATATGAAGATTTCTTAAGCTACTTCGAATTTCTGACGCTCACCGGCTTTCTTCATTTCAAATCATCGAAGATCGATGTCGCTGTCCTTGAGACGGGAATGGGGGGAAGGCTCGATGCGACAAATGTTATATCGCCGACTGTCGTCATCATCACTCCTATCTCGCTTGATCATACGAAACATCTTGGTAACTCCGTTGTCGATATAGCCCGTGAAAAATGTGGAATTATCAAACGCGGAGTGCCGACCATATGCGCAGAACAACCTCCTGAGGTCATGAATGTCATCAATCACGCATGCAACGATATCGGCTCGCCTCTGATCATCGCTCATCCATCCGATATCGAAACCGAGCTCGGTCTTGAAGGGGAACATCAGAAGCAGAATGCGGCCTGTGCGCTCAAGGCTGTCAACCTGATGCAGGAGTTTGGATTCAAGATCAAAGATCAAAGAAAAGCCCTGGCAAATACGAAGTGGGAAGGTCGCCTCGAGGAGGTAAGCTCGAAGCCTAAGGTAATTCTGGATGGGGCTCACAATCCATCAGGGGCCAAAGCGCTTGCGCATTATTTGAAGCTGAATTTCGATAGAACTAAAACCGTCGTGATGATGGGGATGCTGGCCGATAAGGATGTTCTGGAAGTCGTAAGGATAATCTCCGCGGTTGCCAGAGAGGTGATCTGTGTGGCACCGTCATCTTCACGCGCGTATTCTCCAAATGATCTGGCTTCAAATTTCAGATCTCACGATGTCAATGTGCATGTGGAGGAGGATATAATAGTAGCTCTCAATAAATGGCTCTCGAAGCTCGACAAAACAGATACGCTGGTCGTGACAGGATCCATGTATCTTGTAGGTGCAGCAAAGAAATACTTTGAGGGTAAATGAGATGGCTCATGCCAAAAAGAGATTTGTCCTCATCGATGGCGCGAATTATATCTTTCGCGCATATTATGCGATACGCCCGCTGACCACTTCCAAAGGATTTCCCACAAATGCGCTGTATGGCTTCACCAGAATGCTCCTCAAAATCTTTCGTGATTTGAAACCGGATTATTGGGTTGTCGTTTTCGATACAAAGGAACCGACATTTCGCGATGAGGAGTATGCCGATTACAAAGCGAATCGAAAGGAACCTCCGAGCGATCTCGTCCAGCAGTTTCCTCACTTTGAACGCCTCATCGATGCCTTTTCTATTCCAACGCTTAAAAAACCGGGCTTCGAGGCCGATGATGTTATTGCAACTCTCGTAAAAAAAGAGGCAAAGGTGGATATAGAGGTAGTCATACTCTCAGGGGACAAGGACCTGATGCAGCTCGTGACGGATGATGTGAAGATGCTCGATGAGATGCGCGATAAATGGATCGGTCCTAAAGAGGTCGTGGAGAAGCTCGGTGTCGAACCATCGCAGGTCGTAGATCTCTTGAGCCTCTCTGGGGATAGCTCAGATAATATCCCGGGTGTTTCAGGGATAGGTCGTAAGACTGCAGTGAAACTTCTTACCGAATACAAGACACTCGATAACATTCTGAAACATTCAGGAGAGATGAAGGGGAGCTTAAGTAAAAAGATCGCCGAAGGTACTGAGTTCGCTCATCTCTCCAAAAGGCTCGCTTCGCTGCATTATGAAGTTCCTCTTGAATACGTGATGGATGATCTCAAGGCTATTCCCTTCGATCCCGATAAAGTGAGGCCGATTTTAAAGGAATTTGAGTTCACAAAACTTTTGGCTGAGCTCGCACCTCATTCCAATATCGACTTTTCATCCTACAGGATGATCACCGATCTGAAATCGCTTCGGGATTTTATTGATCTCATAAAAGAGAAAAAAATATTATCGCTCGATCTCGAAACTACATCGCTCGACGTGATGAAGGCGGACATCGTCGGGATCTCTCTCGCAGTAGAGCCGATGGTTGCAGCCTATATACCTGTCGGCCATTCGACAGGCGAACAGCTCTCTCTCTCCGATGTGTTGAGTGAGCTATCTTCAGTCCTGAAAGATTCAAAGATAAAGAAGATCGGGCAGAATCTGAATTACGATCTTTCGATCCTAAAGAGGATCGGCGTCGAAATATCCGGCGTATACTTCGACACGATGCTCGCTTCATATCTCATCAACCCCTCATCAGAGCACAACCTTGACGCCATGGCGGAACTCTATCTCGACCATCATACGATAAAATATTCGGATATGGTGGGGAAGGGTAAGAAAGAGATTAACTTTGCAGATGTGGATATGATGAAGGCGAAAGATTATTCGTGTGAGGATGCGGATGTAGCATTGCGCCTCTATGAAAAATTTTCCTCCCAGATAGAGGGTACGGTTTTGGAGAAACTTAATCGCGAAATGGAAGTCCCGCTCCTTGCGGTTTTGATCGATATGCAGCTCTCTGGGATGAAGGTGGACAAGTCTAAACTTCAATCGTTGGGCTCCGAATTTGAGCGACGTCTTGAAGTGCTTTCCAAATCTATTTTTGAGATCGTAGGGAGCGAGTTCAATATCAACTCACCCGCTCAGCTTGGCGAAGTTCTATTCTCAAAGTTGGGTCTTCCCGGAGGAAAGAGGACGAAAACCGGATATTCCACGGATCAGAGCGTACTCGAAAAGCTGGCCATCGATCATGATGTGGCTAACCTACTTCTTGAATACAGGACACTTGGAAAATTGAGAAATACATATGTCGATTCGCTTTTAAAACTCATAAATCAAAAGACAGGCAGGATTCATACCTCGTTCAATCAAACAGGTACTGCGACAGGCAGACTATCCTCATCGAAACCAAACCTGCAGAATATTCCGGTCAGGGGAGAAGAGGGAAAGAAGATCAGATCCTGTTTTATTTCGGAAGAGGGTTTTAAACTCATTTCGGCCGATTATTCCCAGATCGAACTTCGCATATTGGCGCATATCTCTGAAAACGATCTTCTAGTTCAGGCCTTCCTCGACGGACTCGATGTGCATAGCATCACAGCCGCAGGCATTTTCGGCATCAGGGTAGGGCAGGTGACAGATGACCAGAGGAGTGTGGGCAAGACAATCAACTTTTCGGTCCTCTACGGTCAGACCCCATTCGGTTTATCAAAACAGCTAAAAATCCCGCCTGATGAGGCAAAGGACTATATAGATAGTTATTTCAAAAAATATAAAGACGTTAAGAAGCTCAAAGATAAGGTGATCAAAGAGGCGAAAGAACGCCAATATGTCGAGACGATGTTCGGGCGCCGCAGATATATCCCAGACATCAACAGTCAAAATCAGAATCTTGTTCAAGCGGCCGAGAGGGTGGCCTTCAACACGCTCTTTCAGGGAAGTGCAGCCGACATCATGAAGATGGCGATGATAGATGTTCATAAAGGATTGCCAAAAATATCGCCAAAATCGCACATGATAATGCAGGTGCACGACGAACTCGTGATCGAATCTCCAGAAAGGGATGTAGAAAGGGTATCCGATTTTGTGAAGGAGAGGATGGAAAATATAGTAAAACTAAAAGTCCCTCTCATCGTCGATGTCGGAGCTGCGGACAACTGGGCCAAGGCACACTAAAAACGTACGGCATATGGCGAAAAGGATGTAAAAGTTGTATTCTGTATGTTTTTCAGAGAGTTTGTTTGATGTTTCTAGGGGGTCTTCGGATATTTGTTCATCAATCTCACGACTAATTTATATTTGAGTAGGTAGTTTGTTGAGTCGTTGATGTTTACGGTATCGACCAAGAATTTAATTATATCGCCGCTGATTTTATCAACAACTCTCTTTGCCTCCTCCTTTCTTCCTTGTGTGTCAAGAAGTTCTAATGTTGCTATATAGACAGCCGCAGCTTTATAATTTTCGATCCATGTTTTCTTCTCAGATGAAAGTCTTGTTTCAGCGGTTGATATCTTCATTTTATTCAGAGAATCAATGAGTTTTTCTGCCTCCTGATAGGACTGAGTGCTGATCAAATATCTGATATATTGATAATAATGGTTGGTTCGATTCTCCAATGGTGAATTTGCGTTTTCCCTGTAATAGTTTTCAAAATGCTGATTTAGGGTTTGTGCGTCAAAATCTGAATAGATTTCACCTCCAACGATAAGGGTGAACATGTCAGAATTTCGAAATGCAAATACAGCTTCAGTCCATTCGTATCCCCGATTTATATATATTTTTTTTAGCCTCTCCTTATCATCGTATCTACCTATAAACTCAATGCATTTCAATGCATCCCTACACATGTCGTCTAAAGCGTTTACCCATCCATTTGAATGGATAAGCCCACTCTTTTTAACCAACAACTCTTCGTGGCCGATTCTTGTTTTTAAATATCTGCTGGTATAACTATCACACTCATTGAGTTTTAATGAAAGATCTCCAAATTCACGACCACAGAAGAGATTGTCGCGTATCCATTCATATTGTTCTGTTAACAGTTTATTATGTAGTTGTACTTCCTGACGAAAAGTCTCTGGCCAGACAATATAATGTGTGATTTTTTCAACTAAATTATGTTCTGCTGCTGACACACCGCCTACAACCTGATGCATATTTTTTCTATAATATCCTGCATAATTTTTTTCCGAAAATAAAGGCTCTCCGGTTTTGAGATTCCATCCAATTTTATAAAAGCTCGTCAACATCTCATCGGATAGAGAGGTCGCAATTCCATGGGCTATCTCATGAACAAAGAAATAATAATTTTTATATTGATCCGTATTATTTTTAGTCAGGACAAGTCTTATGATACCATCACCTTTGCCATATGCGGCTGCAGCCGTATCTTTGCCATTATCGATAAAAGGTACGATTAAAATAGAGCTGACAATACGATCTATATTTGGAATGTTCAGTTCTGCGACCTGTTCAACTATCTTCCTTACCTTTTTTGTATAATCCTCTATAAGATGCTCTGCCTCATTTTGACTATGTGTTTTTGTCAATTCACTCAATAAATTTGGTGCTTTTTTAATCTCAATATTTTCAAAATGGGTTTGGTTTTTAGAGTCGCTCTGTCCACAATAGGCGTCATTTGGGAGTTCTGGAGCATATTGACAACTTGGAATGAGTAGTAGCGTTGCTGACAATAGTGCTATGGAGGATAGTTTAGATGTGTTCCATAAAAAATATCCAAACGGATCGAAAGCCTCTGTATATGGTGTTACGATGAATGGATTGCAACGGGGTTGTGTTTGGGATCGACTTTTCTCACTCCAAAAGAATCGTTCCTGAGGGGGGGATGCAGGCTGTCGGGGTGGATAGAACCTCTTCTGTGTGTGGATTGTGTTAGGCCTAAAACCGCCTCTATATTGTAGTGATATCATCGAATTCTCCTTTATATATATTTGTTATCGGCTGATGTCGGGAATTTGTTGTGTGTTGAGATGCTGAAAAATATTAATAAATTAAATGGAATAAAGGATGTTTTGCTTATAGCTTAAAACTTACAGCTAAAAGCTGCATTTTTACTCTTTTTCCTGAAACTGGAACTGCATGACGATATCGCCCAACTGGATTTCGTCGTTGTGGAGCAGGATGTGTTCGTCGATCCTCTCGTTATTGACGAAGGTGCCGTTTGAGCTGTTGAGATCGCGCAGGATATACTGGCCACCCTCAAATTTGATCTGCGCATGCTGTCTTGAAATTTTGGGATCGTGAATGCAAATCGTGTTGCTCTTTCCCCTTCCAAAGGTGAGCGTCTGTTTGATCGGATAGACGGCGCCGGCCTCTTCACCATTTATGATGATGATCCTGGGAGGATGTTTTCCCTTCGATTCTTTCGGTTCATTGGCCACATCTACCTTGGCTGTCGGCTGCGTCTCCTCGCGTATTTTGGACTCTGATGTTTCGTCGGAACCAGCGAAATAGTTATCCTGGGGCTCTTCGTCGATCAGAAATTCCTCCTCGGGAGCAGAAGGTTCCTCTTTCACTTCAACTTTTGCAGTAACGTCTTTAACCTCTTTTATCTGTTTTTGACGGGGTGGCGCTTTGACTGCTCCCGCTTCTTCTATTATCTCCATCTCTTCCGAGAATATCTCCTGATATCTTTCTATATTCGAATTCACTGCCGTGAGGAGGGTCTCAAATTTATTGATCTTCTCCTTCTTCTCGCGCGCGCCTTTTTGGAATTCTGTAGCTTTGAACTCGCCAAGGGAATTTCTGAACTCGAGTTCCTCGAGCGCATGTTTTTGTTCCTCGAGCTGAGATTCAATTTTTTCTTTCGTGCTGGTGAGCGTTTCGATTTCAGATTCGATATCCCTTTGCTTCTCCATAAGTTCCGTTGTGAATTGTTGCAACTGATTCTGATAATCAGATTTCACCTTGGCATAGACCTGGCTGGATACCTTATCCTTTTGATCTTCAATCTTAACAAGGCGGTCTTTTATCAGCTGCCAACGCTCCTTGATCTTGGTTGAATCAGCTAAAAGCTTTTCATTGATAGGAAATTTTGCTTCTTGCTCGCTCTTTTCTTCCATTTTTATCTCTCCTAAGCTCATGAGTTTTGAAAGGAGCGCTATATTAGATCAGAGTTGGCCGCGGGTCAATGGTTAGAATTAAATGGAAACAAAAAGCCCTTCCACACTATTGTAGAAGGGCTCAAAAGGGGGGTAAGTATTTCACTTATAGTATCGGTAGAGCCACACCCCAAAGTTGCGTCCCTTAAAGAAAAATGTTGGTTTACAGTATAACTACTTGTAATTAAAAGATAATATTAAGAATAATAACTGATATTTTAGCTCTTTCTGATGCAAAAACAGTGTAAAAATAATAAAGTCTTTTCCGATTTATTGACATCGGATTAGGTCATGATATGAGGGAATTAACGCTATTTTAGGAAGGGGGACTATGAATCTAGCCAGTTATATCGATCATACCCTGTTAAAACCAGAGGCAACTCCAAAGGATGTCGAGCATTTGTGCAAGGAGGCTGTAAAGCACAATTTTGCCGCTGTTTGCGTCAATCCGATCTATGTCAGGCTATGCTCAACTTTGATCTCCGGCAGCCCGACCGGCCTGGCGACCGTCGTTGGATTCCCGCTGGGGGCGAATACAAGCTCAATAAAGACCAGAGAGGCGTGGGAGGCGATAAACGATGGCGCGACTGAGATCGATATGGTCATCGCCCTCGGTTTCTTAAAGGCAGGGCGCTATAAAGAGGTTGCGAACGATATCGCTGAAGTTGTGAGGATATGTGAGGATAGATGCGTAAAGGTCATATTTGAGACGGCCCTTCTCACCAAAGAGGAGATCATCAAGGCCTGTGATATTTCGATCTCAGCGGGTGCTAAATTTGTCAAGACCTCCACCGGTTTTTCATCGCGTGGAGCGACGCTCGAAGATATCGAAATCATGCGAAAGGCAGTTGGAGCTAAATGCAAGATCAAAGCAAGCGGCGGAATAAGGACGCGCGATCAGGCCCTTGCCATGATCAAAGCCGGCGCCGACCGAATCGGCACATCGAGTGGAGTATTAATTGTAAATGGGTAGTTTTTAAACGATAACCAATAATCTATTAAATGTAATGGAATATTCATCATATTTTCAAGAAGTCGAAAAGAGTGTCAAATGGTTTGAGAAAAGGATCTTTTCAAACCCTGAGGTTCTACTGGTCTTATCAGGCGGGCTCGACGAATTTTTGAATCTGCTTGAGGATAGGATAACAATTCAGAGCGAGGACATACCTAATTTTCCAAAGAGCTGTGCCGAGGGTCATAAGGGGAGCATACACTTTGGGAAATATAAAGGGGTGAATCTGGCGCTCATGCAAGGAAGATATCACTATTACGAAGGACATTCTCCGCAAGCAGTTGTCTTTCCCTATTTTGTCTTTCATGGCCTTGGCATCAAGACTCTCATTTCAACGAATGCTGTTGGGGGTATCAGGAAGGATTTGGCCCCAGGTGACATAATGATGATAACCGATCACATCAACATGATGGGAATAAATCCGCTGATAGGTATCGCGGTTAAACGGGATGAAAATCAGTTTACGAGCATGATAGATGCATATGACCCTCTCTTGCGGAAGTTGGCTTTGAGCGCTGCTAAAAAAGAGGGCATCGATTTGAAGGAGGGCGTGTATCTTGCCACATCGGGTCCAAGCTATGAGACACCATCTGAAATAAAGGTGTTCAGAATGATGGGGGCGGATACTGTCGGAATGTCGACTGTTCCATCGGTCATTGCATGTCGTTTCTTGGGTGTAAGAGTGCTTTCATTTTGCTGTATTGCCAATAAGTCAGCAGATTTGCACGAGGGCCAGATGCAACACTCCAAAGTTTTGCAAGCGGTAAATCAGATGTCGCCAAAGGTTGTAAAATTGCTACTCAAGCTGATTCCGGAGATTGGGGAAAAGCGCATGTAGTATGAATAGTTAAATTCCAAATAAAAGCCACATTCTAAATTTCAGACAGAAGGTTGCTCTTCAGCCTTAATCTTCAATCAATCAGCGTCTGTTCTTCGATATTGCGATGTTTTATACGAGTGCCTGCGGTCTTTTTTGTCTTTTTTTCTTCCAAGTTCACCACATCGACAATCATTGCAGTTGCGTTGTCCTTTGCGATAATCTTTCCGGATGTGGATGATCGCTCCGGAGGGGCTGCCTTTATAGTATCCATCATCTGGTCGATAGCCTCCTTTGAATTTTTGATCTTCAGAAAGGATTCTATTTTATCATCTGATAGCACCTTCGTCACACCATCCGTACAGAGGAAAAAACGGTCGTTCTTATAATACGACATCACATAGATATCTGCTATCGCCTTATCCTTCCCTCCTCCCAGACTCCTTGTGATGATGTTTCTTTTCGGATGCACCTTCGCCTCTTCTTTTGTGATCTCGCCATCCCTCACCATTTGATCGACCTTTGAATGAGATCGCGTCAACTGTCTTAGCGTCTGTTCGCTGTAAAGATAACAGGGCGAATCCCCTACGTTGAGTACATACGCCTTTTTACCCCGAAACAGCACGAGCACCAGAGTGCACCCCATCTTTTTGAATGCAAGTCTGTCTGTCTCGTCAACCAATCCTTCGTGAATCTCTTTGACTACCGTCTGTAAAATCTCTTCATATTCATCGATTGAGGCATCCCCGGAATCTGTTGGAAAGATCGTTATATCCTTTGTCTCCCCTGTATCTGAAAATAAGGCATCAATCGTTTTTATTAGTTTAAAAGTCAATTCAGATGCGAATTTGCTGGCATACGCTCCACCTTCGAGTCCCCCCATGCCATCAGCTACGAGATAGAGTTTAGCCTTCTCATCTATGAAATAATAATCCTGATTATCCTTTCGTTCCAGCTGTTCTGTAGAGGCATAGCACCGAATCGATGGGGATTTGTTGACCATAGATTTTCTCCTTTTTTTAGTTTGCTGATTATAGTACAATCGGCGCAAATTTGAAAGAAGCAATTAAACATGGGGGGGTTATGATAGATAACGAATCGACAAGAATGGAGTCAGAAGTCCAGGGGCTAAGCGAGATTTTAAAGAACTACATCGTAATTCGGGACTTATCGGAAAAAGAAGAGCCAAGCCAATGGACAAAGTCTCAATTCGCGATAGATACGCGAACAAACGAAAAGGTGCTTATATCGAAGCTCGATCCGATAAAATTCAAAGTTTATTACAGCGTGATACCGCAGTCAGGATTGCAAACCGACGAAGAGCGCGAGGAGATCAGGAAAAAAGCGCAGGAGAAATACGAGAGCGAGCTCAGAGGGTTCGTCGAACGCTATAAGAAGGTCGCAGGTTTATCTCACCCAAACATAGCAAAGGTCATAGATGTCGGGATAGACCAGAACAAAGAGGCGATAGTCGTCACAGAGAAGGTTGAAGGGGTTCCGATTTTCGATGCTACAGATGGTATGAGCATTTTGGGGATGATACCTATATTTTTGGATATCCTGCAGGCCTTAAACTTCATCCACAGCAAAGATATGCTTCACCTGAACCTCAAATCCAGTCGTATCTTAGTCAAAGCGGATTATCCTTCGCAGACAAAATTAACAGATTATGGTTACGCGATCGATACAGGCAACATACCCGACAGGAGATATGGCTCAGCGACCACAGCCGCGCCGGAGGTGTTGATGGGAGAGATCGAAAAGATCGGCGAAACGGCGGATCTGTATTCCTTCGCTGTGATCGCCTATTATTGCATGTGCAGGAATGTAGCCTTCAAGGCACGGGGAGGAATCTCCGACATCCTCAAATTGAGGGACATCGTGAAGAATGAGCATGAACCTATGTATCCATCGAAAATAAATACGCTCATGCTTCAAAAGGAGTGTGACAAGGAATCTGCCGGCAAGATACAAAAGCTGGAAGGAATAATCATGGATGAGTTAAAACCCAATCCCGACGACAGGCCGGTTAAGACGGCGAGGGAACTTGCCAAGAAAATATCCGAACTTTTTCAAGATGAACTCAATAAAAAGAAATTTGGCGACACGACTACATCCAAAAGTTTATCGTCATTGTAGTTCGATATAATATGGATATAACAAGACTTTCCCCAGGCACGATAGTAGATAACAACCGAATCGAACGTGAAATCGGCAGGGGTGGTTTTGGAGTCGTGTATTTAGCTTTTGATCTGGAACGCAAACGACAAGTAGCATTGAAATTTCTGAATAGGGAATCACTTCTCGAATCATTCAAAATCAAGCACTCTGATAATCAATTAACACAAAATCAATTTGAAGAAAGATTTTCAGAGCATTATCTCAATGTTACTGAACGTTTTAAAGAGGAATATCAAAAACAATTGACAAGCGCCCGGCATCCTAACATTGCCACTGTTTATCAATTTGGTTTTTTCGAGGGACTCTTCTTTTTTACATCCGAATATATAGAGGGATACGATATTTTCGTTTTCACAAGAACTCTGTCCGAAGAAGGCATGATTCCTCTCTTTATACAAATGCTCGAGGGCTTGCAGTTCATTCATGATAACGGTCTGCTTCATGGTGATATCAAGCCTGAAAATATTCTGATAAAAAAGGAAAATGATAAATCAGTTGCTAAAATAATTGATTTCGGAATTGCAACAGCAATCACAGGAGACAAAAAACAACTGTTGGGCACACCTATGTATGTCTCTCCTGAAATTATGTTGCAAAAACCAGATCAGATCGGCATCACATCTGATCTCTTTTCCGCCGCGGCTCTCATGTACTACTGCTTATCGAACACTTATCCCTTTTTGGATAGATATGGATGGGATAACAAAGCCAAAAAATTAGCACAGATTATTGAAAAAGAATCCCCGCCGAAGACTCTAAAGAAGCTAATCTCATCTATGCCCGATTATCTCAACACCATCGTGATGAGATTGCTGGAAAAAGAAACTCACAATCGTTTTTATGGAAGCGCAAGAGCCGTGATAAACGCTTTAAAAACCCGCGCTCCAGATGATTTCAAAGAAAATCTGGAAAGTAAATCATCATACCTGATTTCAAATGTGCATATAGGTCAGGAAGATGAGCGGAATCATATCAAAGAAGCTCTAAATCTGCTCACATTGGGAAACCAGCCTTCGCCTTTTTCAATCTTCTGTATCTCCGGTGAAACAGGGTTTGGCAAGACCGGCTTTCTCAACGATATAAAGGAAGTCGCGGAGAAGAACGCAGAAAAATTATCATTGCATTCGATCAGACTTCCCGCCGACTTTGACAGTTTGCAGTCATGGGTTAATCGTCTTTCAATCACGATTGACAAAAATATAAAGCCTCTGATTTTACTGATCGACGACCTGCATCTTTTGAATTGCAATCAATCTGAATCTAAGAACTTCATGAATTCAATAGTCGGTTTATCAACTTTTCTGATTGAAAGAGAAAATCACCCTGCACTACATTTAACAACAAAACCGGTCATCATATGTTTTTCGACCCATCCTGAATATCTCACTTCTTCGTTGGTCTTTGAATTATCAAAGATCAAAAACATACCGATGAAGAGAATCGATTTACAACCATTTTCGGAAGAGGATGTGAGAACCTTTCTTAATTCAACGGTAGCGTTGAAAGACAAAGAAATTTCACCCGATTGGATAAAAACTCTCTTACATCAGACAGGAGGTGTGCCAGCCGAACTATGCGAATGCCTTATTCAAAGAGATAGCCAGGGTTTGTTGTTTGATCTCGAAGGAAAGGTGCATTTTTTTTCAGCACCTTTGCCTGAGGTTATTAAAACTCAGAACAAAATCCCTCTCACATCTGAAACGCGCTTGTTGAAGAAATATGATGAACTGATACAACAGGAAAAAAACCTCTTAGATTTTATATCCGTTTGGAGTTTTAAATCGTTGACTCCCCCACCTCGATTAACCGATCTAAAACACTTTTTTCCTGGGATGAGATTGACTCAAATGCTGACTGACCTTATTCAAAAACAAATTTTAAACTCCCAGACATATAATTTTGACAATCCGTATTTTTCGGACATCATCTATAAAAAGGTGGACGACAAAGAGCGACAAAGATTGCACAGCCAGATATCCTTTTATCTAAAAACCGTATCCGCGCCACAGGGGTCAATCCTGCTTCACTCAGGATTCAGCGGAAAAGATATCACATCCAAATCCAGCCTGATCAAGCTGGCAAGACATCTTATCTTTCGAAAGGGATGTGTTTCACTAGCCGGGGAAATTTTAGAGCATTCCATTGAAAATGATGGCAATGTCGAGCTTCATATTTATATGAACATCCTTTTGATACATGCACATTATTATGCGGGTGAATATGAGATAGCAGAACAACTTTATAAAAAATTTTCTGAAACGGTTGATTCCATCCCACAGATATTGTTATTGAGGCTTTATTCAGCGATATTACCAGTATATATCGCACTGAAACGATTTGATG
>JBDRGF010000148.1:0-2319 GCA_043818055.1 Pseudomonadota bacterium
TTCACAAGCGAACCCTTGGGATTATTTTTTTCATCATAAACAGTGTAATCAAGCTGCAAATCCTCATGATCGAAATTGAAAGCGCTATCCTCATCGTACACATGTACACCTTTTCCTGTGATGCCGAGATTCCATGCATATTCTGCGTCTATTCCGCCATTTGCTGTCAGATATCCCTGCTGGGATGAAAGATCGGGGGTCGTTGTAGCTGTCAGCACTTTTTGAAGATGTGGGTAGATGTATTCGACGCCGTAGAAATCTTTAAGTTTGTTGTATAAAGCGATGGCCTCTTTGGGTTCAGCTTTGAAGTAGTAAATCGAGTTGAGATCGGGGAGTTCTTCGGAGTTTAACTCTTCAAGGTCGCGCTTGAAGATATCATATTCATCCTGCCCCATAGTGAGATATCTTCTCACCTCAACAGAACTATGTTCTTCGAGGATTTTATTAAGATCATCGGCGAGGGTTTGATAGTAGAAGTTCCGCACTTCGAATTGGGGTTGTGATTTTGTTGTTGTATTGTAGGGGCAGACCCCCGTGTCTGCCCGTTTATAAGAAGGCGGGCAACCACGGGGGGTTTCCCCTACATTTAATCTAACCTTCAAATTATCCCTGAAATGCACAACTAGCTCGCCGAGATATCGATCGGACATTATCATATCTTCAGGGGTTAGCTCTTTTGTTATGGAATCTGTGGGATTTTCTGAAATGACGTCGTTTCCATTAGAGCCACAACCTGCAATTGAAAATAAGAGCAATATGTAGAATGTGGCATGTAGGATGTGGTTAAAAAGAGAACCCCTTTTCACCCCCATCCGCCCTTCGGGCACCTTCCCCCGTTCAGGGGGAAGGGCAGAGAGGAAAAAGAAAACAAAACGGGCGGGTTTCAAACCCGCCCCTACATTGATGTTGAAATTTCTTATATTTTTAGAGGCGTCTCCTCTCATAAAAGCCTCCAGATTGATCTCAACGCTAGCACCTCGAATTTGTTAAGTCAATTTTTGCCTTACTCATCCACTCTTTCGACATGCTTTAATTAACCTATCCAAATCCTCCGGAATTTTGGCTTCGAATGAGAGGCGTTTCTCTGTTTTGGGGTGGTTGAATGTGATCTTCCATGAGTGCAGGGCTGGTCTTTCGATAGCTTTAATTTCCTCAACAAGTTTTTGGGATTTTACGGATGAGAGATAGCGTCCACCGCCGTATTCCATATCTCCGACTATCGGATGGCCGAACTCGCCGAGATGTACCCTGATCTGATGTGTGCGGCCTGTGAAGATCCTTACCTCCAGCAGGCTGAAAATTTCTCCCAGCCTCTCCATTACCTTCCACTTTGTTTTCGCCTCTCTTGCATATTTAGTATGGCTGGACATGCGCTTGCGATCTTTGAATGATCTTCCCAAAGGCGTATCGATGATTCCCTCGATATCCCTCATCCGCCCAAAAACCAGAGCCAGATATCTTTTCTCGACTAAGCGATCGTGAAACTGTTTTGACAGATTCCGATGCGCGTTGTCATTTTTTGCTACGACCATCACTCCGCTCGTCCCTTTGTCGAGACGATGAACGATGCCCGCCC
Organism: Pseudomonadota bacterium; assembly: GCA_043818055.1. Classification (GTDB taxonomy): domain Bacteria; phylum UBA10199; class UBA10199; order 2-02-FULL-44-16; family JBDRGF01; genus JBDRGF01. Next base: position 1,577 of record JBDRGF010000148.1, read on the forward strand.
TCTCGCTTCCTCCAGCTTTCGACAGTTGAGCCGAATGTGCTAAGAGCGCATTGACGAGCGTGCCACTCCAGTTGCCGGCAGCGGGATGAACCACAAGGCCTGATGGTTTATCTATTACGATAATATCCTCATCCTCGAAAATAATAGACAATGGAATATTTTCGGGATCAAATTTTCTTTCAAGGGTGGCTTCAAATTCACAAAGAATCTCGTCATCCTCCTTGACCGGAGATGCAGTCTTTTTTACAATTTTGCCGGAGACTGAAACATTTCCTTCTTTGATCATGCTCTGAATATAGGATCTTGAAACGTCATCGATGTGAGAGTGCAAAAACGCATCGAGGCGCATGTGCTCTTCTGAGGGTTCGACTGTAAAGGTAAATGATCTATTCTTCAAGTTCGACATTCCAATAGCTAAAATCTATCATATTTAGGAATGGCAGCCACTCGCGATAGTGAACCTTGCCGGCATTTTTTGCGAAATAGGAGATCGCCGATGGCTTAGTAGGAACCCGCTTCAACTTCATTCCGACTTCATGGGGAAGAAAACCACCCTTCTTTCGATTGCAATGATGACAACTCGTGACAACATTTGTCCACGAAGTTTTCCCCCCGCGAGATCTGGGAACGACATGATCGAGATTGAGACTCCCCTTGCTCAAGCGCTTGCTGCAATATTGACATGTAAAATCATCCCTCAATAAAATATTGTATCTGGAAAAACAGACCGAGCGCTTCGGCAG
>JBDRGF010000149.1:0-5798 GCA_043818055.1 Pseudomonadota bacterium
GTGTGCAAGTTTTTGTAGGGGCGGGTTTTAAACCCGCCCGCGTTACTATTTTCGGGCAGGTTTGAAACCTGCCCCTACAAAACCAATGCGTTACGAGAAAAACTCGCACACGGAGTTTAATTTTAGTCGTTTTTCGGTACTGTGAGTACCTGAATTAGAATAAATATAAACCCGAACATAAAATTGGTCACAAGAATTTCAAAAATGCTAGGTGTGAGATTTACCTGTAGAAACGACTGATGGCACTGGGAAATTAGGTCCAATAATATTGCAAAATCCATTACCGACTGATAAAATGGCCGATAAATAACCAGGGGGGGTTATGATAAGGCTTTATATTTCTATTGTATTATTCTCTTTAGTCATAGTTTTTTCTTTAACAACCCATGCAATTGATCAAGAATCAAACTTCAAATGTCTGACCGACTGTCCAAATTCTCAGAAATCTATCAAACAAGGCTCTGTTAAAATCTTAACAAACGAAAAAGAAACAAAAAGCACACTTCTAGCCAGAAGTGGTTGTTGCTCTTGGCATGGTGCAGTGTGTGGTTGCGATAAAACCTCAGACAGAATTATCTGTTGCGATGGAACTTTAAGCCCGAGTTGTACGTGTAGTGGGTATTGAAACATATGCTGCTGATAAATTATAAAAAGATTTTATATATATCAATTCTCGCAATATTTCTTTTTGGAGGTTGCGCAAGATCAAAAGACATCATTTCTGGCAAACAAGTTCACAATTACTATAAAATTGAAGACGAAATTACATTTGGAAATGCATTCATGCAATATCAATTAGAGCTCTTAGCTAAATCAGACATGCCTGTAGATTCTCCGATGGATAATAAAGATTTAGATAGATTAAAACAGATTGCTAATAAGATTTTTGCTATTTCCCACTATCCTAACTTCCCCTATGAAATTCATTTAGTTCATGATGACTCTGTTGTTAATGCCACTAGTCTCCCAGGTGGTAAAGTAATCATCTACACGGGATTGTGGAATGGGAAAAACGCCTTTGTTGATAAAAAGAACGATCACCAATTAGCCGCAGTAGTAGCCCATGAAGTGGCACACTCTAACGCAAGACATCACACAGAACATTTCAGCAAAATACTTACTACAAACATCTGGTTTAGTGCAATGACAGGTGTATTTGCTGGAACAAAGTATGAACCAATAAACGCTATTTTTAATGTTACAGAATCCTTAATGATTCCTAAGTTTTCACGAGACGATGAATACGAAGCCGACAAAATAGGATTATTATATATGGCCAGAGCTGGTTATGATCCACATCAGGCAATTGAACTTTGGAAATCAGCATCAGAAAAATACAATAAAGAAGTTAAAACAGATGCATTTGCTTCCCATCCACCAGAATGGCGCCGAGCAGAAATGTTAGAAACATATTTGCCAATGGCTTTAAAATATTATGAAGAAAGTAAGCATGGCATAACCCAGTCTACATACTTGATGCATGCCAATCTGCAACTTGGATCGTACATTGTACAGAACAATACTTGTGATATAAAATTAGATAATCTTCAGATAATCGACGCAGAAACATACAACAAAGAAATGATTCGCTCCATTAAAGAACAAATAAAATATGAGAAGAATTATGTTGAGAGGAAAATATTACAAGTACGACATTCAAAAATGAAAGCCACACAATATGGTAAAAATGAATTCTATATTATTAATGAAAAACAATTTAATTTTTATCTTTTTTTTAGTGTAGTTCCAGATGGCTCAGTCGTTGCCACAGATAACCGAGATTCACCAACACTCATATGCGCAGGCAGATTTAAGGATAACAGCGCCAAATTAAAGTGTGAACTTGAAGAAGATAGTAAAACACGGACTAAAAATTGGTGCAAAATTCATTTAAAAAAACTGGGTGTGGAAAAAGAAATAACTTATCGTTAAACAAATAGTTGGGAAGTGATATAATTGGAAAGAGAATACAATATCGGAGGTAATGATGAAAAAACAAATTATTTTCTCCATTATGATTGCATTTGGAACAGCTTTGTTTGTCATATCATCTATGTCTTTTTACTGCCATAACTATGGATGTGTTTATAAAGCTTCCGCAGCGCTCTTTGCAGGTCTGGGAGTTTTTATTGCTATACTAGGCCTGTTATTAAAAAAACTATATAAGAATTAACAAAGCTTATATTGAACAAAGATTTATCAAGAGGAAATGACATGACCAAGGTTTACATGTGTATCGTAATGTTTTTGTTTATTATAAATTTTATAGGTAAAGCTAATGCGGCAAGTTTCAAATACTATAGCGAAGAGTATAACACTTTTCATGGTTATGAGTGCACTGATGATTGCAGTGGTCATGAAGCAGGCTATGAATGGGCGAAAGAAAATGATATTAGTGATATTGAAAATTGCGATGGAAATTCAGACTCATTTAATGAAGGTTGCCAAGTCTATGTTGAAGAGAACTATTAATTTTTCTAATTTACCAAAACCCTTATATATATAGTGGTTTATAAAAACATAATGATTTCAAGGGGTGAATATTAGTAAAATATCGTTTACCAAAACAAATGATTTGGTAAATATCCAACCAAGGAGTTTGCAAAGCGAATGAGGCAACTTGTACCTTCAGATGGATTGTTCAAACTTAGGTACCCACTCAACTGTTGGTATCGCTTATCCAAAGGTCATACCCATGATTTCATCTTCGAGAAAGGCATTGGCTCACTTCATTTGAGTGTAATTGGTGAAAAAGGCAGGAAAAAATATGAGGAGATTATAAGTAACCCAAACATCACAATACTAAATTTAGGAGACCGTACTATATATGAGATTCGGCTGCCTCGCTCCGATAGTTCGTCAATAATATGGCTTTTTGACATCAATGGAGTCCTATTCCTCGCAACATATTATTGTGAAGAACCAGATCTTGATGGGGATATTGTTAAGAACCATATCAAAGCCATTCATGACATATTTACGTCTATTGAGATTATTAAGGAAAGTAAGCGGAAGAATGAGTTTGCGTGGTATAAGTTTGGGAAATTCATCGCATCATTGGGTGCATCACAAGAACTTTTTAGTAGGGCATCAGCAAAAGGTTGTTTCATAGAATGTGTATGCATATTAGCAAATCAGATCGATGCCTTGTTACGCACTGCGATAATACTTTTTGATCAGAATAAAAATAAAAATAGAAAGATTGATTTAAAACTTATATATCAATCAACACATGATGAACCAATTGTTGAAAGAAAGATTTATAAACAAGCACGAAAAAAAGAAATAATTGATAAAAATATCTACGATGAGCTCAACGAGACCTACAATGAAAGAAACAAAGTTGTACATCGCTATATTATTAGCGAAATAACAACAATGGATCTATTGCATATTACCGAAAGGTATAAGAATCTTAAAAAGATCATCTATGACATTGTTTACGAATTAGAATCGAAACAAATTGAATCTGGTTATGGAATGACCATCCCTCACGAAAAAGCACCTACAAACACACAAAAACACGCAGAAGAAAACATTCGCAAAGCAATCGAGGAAAAACATGGGGGTTTAGACATCACATATGATAATAAAAATGAAGAAAGCTGAAGATTTGTTTAATGCTGGAAACTTTCCAAAGGCTTTACCTTTCTATAATACCCAAATATCTCGTTTTTACTATTCGAAAATCAAGTAGTTAGGAAGCGCTTTGCAAACAGCCTTTTGAAAAAAAGGTTTTTTGGGGGGCTTATGCATCCTCAGTTGAAAAAATAATTTCAAATTCTTAAACATCTTGTGGTTGGTAGGCCCTGCGGGCATCCGCTTCCGTAATCGCAGCGTCTATTCTATAGCCGCTGCTCAACGGCTGCGTAGTCGACGAACAAACCATCGCCGACACTTCATCATTAGATAAACCATACTGGAGGTTGGTCGTCGAACATACCCGCCTTCGGCGGCTGTTCTCGTCATTGAGTACCCACAAAGAAATACCCCCAAAAGGGGGTATTCTTTGTGGGCCCTCCCCGAAGTCGGCGCAAAACCGCGCCGACACTTCAACATTGGGTAAACCATACTGGAGGTTGGTCGTCGAACTTAGCCGCCTAAAGGCGGCTGTTCTCGTCTTGGAAGACCCACAAAAAAATACCCCCAAAAGGGGGTATTTCTTTGTGGGCCCTCCCCGAAGTCGGCGCAAAACCGCGCCGACACTTCATCATTAGATAAACCATACTGGAGGTTGGTCGTCGAACTTAGCCGCCTAAAGGCGGCTGTTCTCGTCTTGGAACGCCCACAAAAAAATACCCCCAAAAGGGGGTATTTCTTTGTGGGCCCTCCCCGACTCGAACGGGGGACCACCCGGTTATGAGCCGGAGGCTCTAACCAACTGAGCTAAGGGCCCGAACATATTGACTTTTTAAAACACTGGATCCCCGCCTCCGCGGGGGTGACAAAGGGGGAGATTAGTAACATGAGGCTCAATAATATCAACAAAAAAATTCAGCTGTTACCTTTTACTGCTTTTTTTCAATCTCCTTTAAAGCACGCTGTGCTTCTATCCGAATCCATTTCTTGGGATATTTTTTAAACTCCTCAATTCTGTCTCTCGCAGAGGAAGCTTTAAGTTTTCCAAGAGCAATAAGAGCATAACCGGCAAGATCTTCATCAGAAAGAAGTTCAACCAGAACATCCACAGCTTTTGGCGTTTTTTGCATATTTCCTAAAGAAACTACTAGCATTTCTCTGGACTTTCCATATTTCTTATTTCTAACTAAACGACAAACATCCTCAAACAAATCATCATCAGCAACTACCGCAATAGCATTACCAATGGCCCATCGAATCCCAATCCCTTTTGTATCTGGTACAGCTTGAAACTCATTCACCAAAACATGCCCAGCTTCCGGTTTTGCCCATTTAACAGAAAGAGCTCGTACGATTTCTTCCTTTATTCCCATATCATCCATGCTGGGAAGCCATTTTAATAGAATAGGAATAGCTGGCCTATAATTTAACTTTCGGTTATAGAGTTCCGCGACAGAATCAACTTTAAAACCTATATCCGAAAGTTCAGATAGAAGTTGTGCCTGTTTGTTATCAGTTTCTGATATCATCATTAATCCTTTCTTCTATCATTCAAAGAAGCCAAAACAATTGTCAAAATAATTCTACTTCGGCAATGTTTTTAGAATAATTTTTCCGCTGTCAACCGATGCCTGAAGTGGACCAGATAATTGAGTTGAAGGTCTAATAAATAATTCAAAAGTTCTGTCAGTTGCCGTTGCATATGCAGAAAAATCCTTTAGTTGAGAAGTGTAAGAAAGCTTTTGAACATTTTTAACCTCTGACAAGGTAGCACGAGTTAAACCATCTGGTATTCTATATTTTGCAGTACCGGTGATAGAAGGAATTCGAGCAGTATTTTTTGTAATTCCTGATGCGGCCTCTCCCGCTGGACCTAAAATACGTGCTTGAGATGTTCCCTCTCCAAGACTAGTAACTACAACCGGAGCTGTTGATACCGCCCTAGTAGCAAAGCCGGTCCCTAGCGTTCCTCCAATGCTGATACCCGCATCAATAAGATTAGCAGTATTTCGATCGACACCCACTGCCTGCATGCCTTGAGAGGTGAAGGTATCAGTGGGAGTTCCAGTCCAGAGCTGACGTATGCCTGATTGAAGTGTATCAACACCATGAATGGCTACAGCACCACCTGCTACTGCACCAACTCCTGTCCAGGAGGTCGCAACGCCTAATGCCACTCCAGCACCAGTCTCTATAACTCCACCGACAATTTGAAGTCC
>JBDRGF010000150.1:0-3927 GCA_043818055.1 Pseudomonadota bacterium
TGCATCGGGATCGAATGACCAGGCCGGAGCTATTATTCCTATGGTGTCACCGGCTCTGAGTGAGAGGGGCTTTGTGATTTTTGTTTTAAGCATTTTCATCCACGACTTTAATCTTGGGAAACCATATCGATCTGTAAGTTAAAGTATATTCTCCCCTCACATATCTCGAAGCCTTCTCTGCGAGCCTCTGGGCAATTAGAACGATGAGGTCATCAGGGACTCCATCCTTGTGCTCTGACTTCGGATAGATCGCGCACTGGTCGTTCATATAATCTATAACGACGAACTTTCTGTTTTTTGAATTGATGGCGATCTCGCAGGAGAACCAGTCGATCCGGGTGATCCTTCCGATCTCGGAGGTTATGCGGATGAGCGGAAGAAGCCTGTAGTCGGACATCTCTTTCAGCGTCACCTGTTTGTACTCGTGTGTTTCGGGATTCCACCAGCAGGGGATGATCTCTCCAAAGAGGTGGTATACCCTGAACCATGCAGGGCGCTTCTCAATCTCAAGCGGCTTGATGAATTCCTGCAGTAGAAAATTGTCTCCCGGGCTAAATTTCCTGGCCTTTCCAATATCTTTCAAAGTCATCTTTTTTGTGATGATCTTGATTCCTTTTTGTCCATAGCCCTTTGCCGGTTTGATCACGAATGGGTGGTTGAGTCCCGCTCTTTCATATTCTGTGAGCTTTCGCGAGGGTTCCCAGTGCCTGATGACGACAGAGAAGGGAACAGGGACCTTTGACGCTATCAGGTCGAAATGGGTAATCGATTTATCCGCTGCGGCCTTGACATCATCGGGATCATCGACGATACGCGTCCCTGAATCTTTTATTGTGTAAACGAGTTTTGTAAATGGGTGTTTTAAGTCGTATGTTTCGGAGGCCATATCGAGAAAGAATTTAATCTTGAGCTTTCCTTTTTTGATATCCTCTGTGAGTTTATTTACTTTTTTCTCGTCGATGCAGATGAAACTTAGCTTTCTCTGTTTAATTTCTGATTCCAGCGTGTCGATGAAGAGATCTTTTTTTGGTCTTACTTCAGGCCAACCAATTCCAAAATCAAATTGTTCCATGAGACATCCCCCCGTGTATTATGACGGGTATTTTAACATATTTTTTCTTTTATCAAAGATTTCTTTTACGATATCCAGAGGAAGTTCAAAAGCGGTATGACCTGAATGTCCCTCTAAGGTTTCAGCCATGAACATTGAATTGAGTATCGCCTCCTCAGTTGCCTCCACAACAGCCTTATAAAGGGGGTCGATGGCCTCTTCCAGAATGACCTTCATGCTGTAGGTCATGGTCCTGTTTTTTCTTGGGACGGTGTTTGCGCTTGAAAATCCAACGATAATCTCGCCGGAAGCATGACCTGCGTAAGAGCCGACTCTTCCGATGCCAAGCGCTGCTCGTTTGCAGAGACGTCCGATCTGATGAGGATTTATCGGTGCATCCGTTGCTATCACAGCGATGATGCTTCCATAGTTATTCTCCCTTTTTGCAAAGGGGGCATATCGATGGCAGAGAATCTCGCCAATAGGCATCCCATCGATTCTCAAGCTCTCCATCTTTCCGAAGTTGCTCATCACAAGCACTCCTACGGTATATCCACCCTCCTTTTGAGGAAGTTTTCTGGAGGAGGTTCCTATTCCAGCCTTAAAGTCGCATGTCATCATCCCTGTTCCGCCGCCGACATTCCCCTCCTGGACGGGGCCGCTCTTTGCGTTTTCAATCGCTTCGAAGACGTGCATATCGCGCACGTGTCGGCCAGCTATGTCGTTCAGCCATGAGTCGTCGCACTCTCCAACGACCGGAATCACCACATCGTGTTCAGCGCCGATCCCCGGATATTTACCGATCATGTATTTTACAAGCGCTTCAGAACATGTGCCGACCGAGAGGGTATTTGTAAGAAGGATGGGAGTTTCAAAGAGTCCCCACTCCATGACCTGTGTAAGACCCGAAACCTCACCTGCGCCATTCAAGATAAATCCCGACCCGACGAGTCTGTGGTCGAAGACATTTTTGTTGTTGGGAAGTATTGCAGTCACGCCCGTGCGGATCGGCCCAAAGCCGAATTTTAATTCTCCGGAACCTTTGATGATAGTCGAATGACCGACCCTCACTCCTGCTACGTCAGTGATGGCGTTGTATTTACCGGTTTCATATTGCCCGATTTTTATCCCGATTGAGCGCGCGCGCACTCTCTTGCTTTTTTTGGGGAAGAATATCTGTTTCTTTGGTTTGTTAGCTTTTTCCATTTTGATATTTCTCCTTATTTTTTTCCTTCATCCGTCGGATAGCAGGATTGAGTATCTCTCCTATGAGTGCGCGGTAATTCAATCCTGATGCCTCTGCGATTATGCACAGGTCTGAGAAACCCGGTGTCAAACCCGGGAGCGGATTGCACTCCATGAAGTTGACCTTGCCATCCTGATCCAGTCTCAAATCAACCCGTGCCAGATCCCTGCAACCTAAGATAGTGAAGATGTTCTTTGAAACCCTTTCCAGCTCGCGTCTCAACGGTTCTTCAATCTTTGCGGGGACTTCATATTTAATCTGCTTGGAGAAAAACTTTGTTTCGAATGAATATGTGGGATGTTTCTGTTCGAGGTCAGTAAAGACGACCTCCATCGGTGGAAGGGCGCGGGGCCTTTTTTCTCCCAATAGTGCTACTGTAAATTCCCGGCCGGGCAGGAAGCTCTCTGCGATGATGGCCTGACGATATTTAGCCGCGATCTCCTGAACCATCTTTCTCAACTCAGCTTCTGTCTCTACTACGCTTGTCATGACGATCCCCTTTGAGCTCCCCTCGGCGATCGGCTTAACTATAACAGGAAAAGTGAGGTTTTTTGGAAGCCTTTCCTTTCCCGACATCATCTGAATGAATGGGGGTGTGAAAAGTCCTGCCTCAGTCACAAGGCGCTTTGCGATGCCCTTGTCGAGTGCTATCGAGAGTGTTGTTGCATCCGAGCCGGTATATGGAATGCCGAGCAGTTCGAGCAGGGCTGGGACCTGTGATTCGCGGGTCCTTCCCTCGATGCCCTCTGCGATGTTAAATACGACATCTACGCTGGACGTGGGAAGTATCGAAGGGAGTTCGGTGGTGGCTTCGAGTTCAACCACTTCATGGCCGAAAGATTCGATGGCTCTTCTTATTGCCTCTATCGTTTCAGGTGCGTCGAATTCAGCGTCCTGATCGGAATTTTCGATCAATTTTACACGTCTTAAATTATATGTGAGTCCTACTTTGATGGGCGTCTTTTTGCCGTTCAACTTGTTTGAATTTTTTTTCAATCCGAAGCGATCGATCGCGCTTTGCACTATGCTGCCGAGAACTTTTTCCAGCGAGTCGAGTCCTGCATGGGCGCTTGAGATGTAAATTGAAGCCCCGGGTTCTAGGCTTGGCAGGGCGTTAACTTCGATGAAATATATTTTTCTGTCATCCGCGACTCTGAAATCGATTCGACCCATGTCTCTGATGTTCAGCGTCTTTACTATCTTTTTAGAAAGTTCGATGACCTCTTTTTTCTGTTCCGTCGATATTGGCGCGGGGACATTTACGCTTACTGAATTATAATTTATCGATTTCATTTCAAAATCATAGATATCATATTTTCTCTTGGCATTTGACTCTGAATGAAACTCATATGATGCGGGCTCCAGGATTCCACCGCTTTCAGGCGCGGCCTTTTCGAGGAAGGGGACGGTGAGGTCAAACCCCTTGATGTATTCCTCGACTATGAGGCCGTTTGGATATTTGGGTAGTTGTGTTTCAACCTGCTTTTTGAGTGCATCGAAATTTTCCACGACTGAGTCCATGGTGATTCCCATCGAGCTCCCTTCGAAGTTCGGCTTTACGATCATCGGGAATTTAAGAGTGGAGGATTTTTTTATCTCATTTAATGCTGCCATGCTGTCTATGAATTTC
>JBDRGF010000151.1:0-3497 GCA_043818055.1 Pseudomonadota bacterium
GGGTTTGGTGTACTTGTGAGGCTCTCTTGTGCATGCTCATGGAGAAATAGCTGGGAGCGCCGGATGCGGGAAATCTGCACGTCCGGTGCGATGAGGGGAAGGGCGCCGCATCAACAGCGGCCCCTTTCTACTCTACACAAAATATGATGTTTCAAACCGATTTTTCAGAGGTTTCTTAACTGAAAACTGACAGCTGATGACTGAAAACTATCCCTAGTCTTTCATTATTGCGCTGACGAATGTGAGTCCGCTTTCCTCTTCCAGAATTTCATCCTCAATTTCAAAATACTCGGCATTTTTCTCTTCATCAGGGAGACTCTTCAGGTGGGCATCGAATTCCTTTTGCTTCAAGAGGCCTTTTCGCCTCTCATATTCAACAAGCCTCTCATCGAATTTCATCTCTTCCGGAATATTGCTCATCATAGGAAACTCCTTGTTTTTTATTGGGTTTTGAGCTTGTTTCACTATCAGAACCTTTTCAACCAGTCAAGATGTATATTTTTTCCTTGAAAAAAATCTGATAGGGGCAACTTAATGGTGCAAAAAGCCAATAATATGATAAATGGAGAGAATCATGATACCAAAATCTTCAAAAAAGATAAATAGTACTTCGGGAGGAGTAGTATCTAAACTGGGATTATATAAACCTATAATAAAATTTTCCTCAAAGCCAAAAAAGGGTTTTCAATACAAACTTGCAAATTCCCAAAAAAAATATCAAAAAGGACTCCAGAAATCTCTTTTGTGTATTGACCTCCCTCTGAAAACACTAATCAAAAATTTAAAGACCGGAAATGCGACTCAAAGATATAATGCTGTTGAGAAGATAGGAAACCTAGGCCCAAAGGCAAAGTGCGCAGTTTCGGCCTTGGTAAGGGCGATGTTTGATGCGGATATGGGGGTTCAGTTAAAATCGCGAGGTGTTTTGAAGAAGATGGGTGCTTCCGTGATTCCTGAAATATTAAAAACCTTTGGTGAGAAACGATATGAAGATATGTCTTTGAGCCTTCAGATGAAAATTTCTACATTGCTTGTCTTAATTGGACGCCCTGGAGCTACCCAACTGCTGAAGGCGCTAAAGGATAAAAGAGAGGTTGTTCGAGAGACAGCCGCATATGTTTTAAGTCGTGTAGGAGCGGGAGCAAAAAATCTTCCAGCAATTTTGCGTGCTCTGAATGATAAGAGGCTCTATCTAAATATCGCTGAGGCTTTGGGTAGGATGAGTCCGAGTGTTTCCCCCCATCTTATCGGCAGATTGAATAATAACAAGTGGTGGGTGAGGGAGGGAGCGGCCATCGCCCTGGGGCGCATCTTCTCCAAGAAAAATAGTCGAGGCCGATTGCGTGCAGTGAATGTGCAGGAGAATGCCGGAAAGGTAACAATTCGTTACACTACTGTGCAGTCAAGGAAAACTGTTTCAAAGCGCCTCACCACTCAGCTCAAAGGGCTCCTCTCTGCCCTGAGCAAAGCTGCTATGAGTGATAAAAACTGGCGCGTGCGAATGGAGTCGATCCGTGCACTGGGTAGAATTGGAATAAAGGCTCCCATGGTGCTGAGAGCGATTTATTGCGGTTTGAAGGATGGCTCGTGGAAGGTTCGGGAAATTGCGGCGGAGGCCCCTTATAAACTTATGGCAAAGGATAAAAAGACGATTGCTCATTTATTAGTCGCTTTGAAGGATAAGGTCCCTGGAGTTCGCTCGAGCGCAGTTCAGACATTGGGCTATGTAGGTCGAAGAAATAAAAAAGTCGGTTTAGCGATACGGCAAATGCTGAAGGATCCTCATTACAGAGTAGTCTATGAGGCTAGATATGTGTTAAAAAAGATGAATAAGTAGTTCGAATGTAATTTTTTATTCTACACTATCAATATCCACCATACACATGATAGTATGGATTTACGAAGCCCTTTACGGGTGAAAAGTTATATGGTGCATAGAAATTTGGTCTCGTTATGATCTCACCTTTCGGTGTTTTGAACTGCATCGATTGATACATATGAGTGTTCTCGAAACTTGAGGTGTAGCGGCTTGTCGAACCTGCTTGTACCTTTCTTATTCTGTATATGGTGGAATTGAGCCGATAATAGTTATATATGACCGATAAGAATTTTTGCCAAAGATTAAGGAAGGAATGAGATAATGAATATTCCAATTTCAAAGAGCCCATTATTTAAGAATGATAGCCCATCTTATAAACGAGATAAAGGGAAGCTAAAAAGTGTTATCTCAAAGAGAGGTGCCCGATCGAGTTATCGCGTTGCCAGAAAAATCGGTAACAAATCGCATGCAAAGGGGCAGGTGTTGTTATCGTGTTCAAGGAAACCGTTAAGCTCACTTGTTAAAAGGTTAAAGATAGGGAATGCAGAAGAACAACAGAAAGCAGCAAAGAGATTAGGAGAGATGGGAGTAAGCGCAAGTTGTGCTGTTTTGGGACTGGTGAAGGCGCTCTTTTATCCATCTTTTTCTGTGAGTTTAGCTGCGAGGTCTGCGCTCATAAAGATGGGTCCCGGCATCGTGCCTGAAATATTTAAGGCCTTCAAACATAAGGGATTCAAGGGGATGGTTGGGTGGTTGGGGATGAATATATCTGAAATCATGACCAAGATGGGGGGAGGCGTTTCGCCTTACTGCATCACTGCGCTAAGAAGCTCCAATCAGAACGTTAAAAAAGTAGCTGCTTATGTGTTGAGTAAAGTCGGTTCAAAATCAGTGAGACCGTTATTGCAGGCACTTAATGATAAATCAATATACAAGCGCATAGCAGGAGCTTTGGGAAGGTTCGGCCCCGGTGTTGCAACACCTTTGATTACAAGGCTTTCAAGTGCAAAGCCCTGGGTGAGGGAGGGGGCATCTATAGCTTTAGGTTTGATCCGGCCAAAGGTCAGGTATGCAATTCCCCATCTCATTCGCCTGGCATCCCGTGATCGAAGTTGGAAGGTACGGTTTGCAACAGTGCGTGCTTTAGGGAGAATTGGTGCTATCAGTGAAAGCGCTTTGAAGGTTTATATCTCTTTATTGAATCATGGACACTATAAAGTTCGTGAAATGACTATTTTTACACTTAAAATGATTCGGACAAGGGATTCAAGAGTTTTCGAAGGCCTGATGGATAGATTGAGAGATAAGAATGGTGATGTGAGGGCTGCTGCAGCATTTGCTCTCGGTTTTTTTAAAGGCCGTGCAGATCTTGTGAGGCAGCATTTAAAACCCTTGCTGAATGATCGCGACACGGGGGTCATGCTCGCCGCGCGCAGCGCATTGATAAGGCTCAATAGATAAGCCCTCGGGGAGTTTTTAATCAAAGCTTCATTTTTCAAGGGATCACTATTGCATAGGTGTTATCCAATCAAAAGATGGCTCAATGACGATTTGAGTGGGTCATTTGCGAGGAGTGAGGGCGATATAAAAATTATTCAACAGCAAAAGCGCTTATAAAAGAAGAATTTTAGATGCAGATCTTTAAGATGAGAGATATCCACAAGAACCTATAATGCAG
>JBDRGF010000152.1:0-15802 GCA_043818055.1 Pseudomonadota bacterium
CCATCCGCCCTTCGGGCACCTCCCCCCGTTCAGGGGGAAGGGCAGAGGGGAAAGTATCATTGAGGGCACCTTCCGCCGTCCAGGGGGAAGGGAGGGGACAGAAAGCAAAGCGGGCGGGTTTCAAACCCGCCCCTACATTGATGTTGAAATTTCTTATATTTTTAGAGGCATTTCCTCTCATAGAAGCCTCCAGCTTGGGAAGAAACCTAGCATTGGGATGTTTTTAAGTCAAATTATGTCGGTAGTCATCCTAAAACAGTACGGGCAGCCATAATAAGGCTGCCCGATATAAAAAATTTTGTTAAAAGAAAATCTATTTCTTCTTCTTACTCTTCTTTGCAGTTTTGGCCTTTTTGGCGGTCTTCTTCTCTGTTGTTTTTTTGGCCTTCTTTTTTGTTTCTTTCTTAGGTTCCTTTTTCGCCTTTGTCTTTTTCTTCACTTCTTTCTCTACTTTGGACTTGGCGTGGTGTGTCTCTTTCTTAGCCTTGTGCGCTTTGGTCTCATGGGAAGCTGTTAGCGAACCGACATCCTCACCTTCCATGATGTATTCTATGAGAGCCATAGGTGCTGCATCGCCATCCCTGAAGCCTAGTTTATAGATTCTTGTGTAGCCGCCGTTTCTCTCACCATAGCGGGCAACAGTCTCAGAAAACAATTTGTGCACTGCGGTCTTATCGCGGACTATTGAGATAGCCCTTCTTCTGGCGTGCAACGTTCCCTGCTTGCCAAGCGTCACCATCTTATCCGCGAGTCTCTTCAGATCCTTCGCCTTTGGCAAAGTTGTTTTAATCTGATCGTGCATGATAAGAGATGAAAGCATATTGGAAAACATCGCCTGACGATGGGCCGTCTTCCTGCCTAATTTCCTAAACGCCATTTTATGTCGCATTTTAAACTCCTCGATTCTTTTTTAGTCTATTCAATATCCTTCGGGCGAAATTTCTCTGCGTCCTTAACATCAAAGCCGTCAAGCTTCATACCGAGGGAAATCCCCATGCTCGCTAAAATCTCTTTTATTTCGTTTAGGGATTTTCTGCCGAAGTTCTTCGTTCGGAGCATCTCGCCCTCAGACCTCTGGCAGAGTTCACCGATATATTTGATATTGGCATTCTGCAAACAATTTGCTGATCTAACCGAGAGTTCAAGCTCTTCTACGCGCCTGTATAAATTTTCATTGAGCTTCGAAGTCTCATCACCCAAATATCCCATCTCCTCTTCCTGAGGTTCAATGGTCTCATCAAAATTGATGAAGACGGTGGTCTGTTCCTTGATAATTTTCGCCGCATAAGCGATCGCGTCTTCGGGCTTCACTGCGCCGTTTGTCCAGATCTCGATCGCAAGGCGATCGTAATCTGTTCTTCTGCCTACCCTGGCATTGGAAACGGTGTAGTTGCATTTCGTAATCGGAGAGAAACTCGCATCGATTGGAATCGTCCCGATGGAATCCCCCTCCTGCTTATTGAATTCAGCAGCCACATAACCTTTACCCATCTTCACTGTCAGATCTGCATTCAACTTAGCACCCTTGCCAAGTGTTGCGATTACATGATCAGGATTCACAACCTCGACTCTGCTAGTAGTTTTGAGATCGCCTGCGGTAACAACGCCCTCTTTGTTGGCTTCCAGCCTGATGACATCCGACTCGCCCTCATGCAGTTTCAAACGAACCTGTTTTAAATTCAGGATGATATCCGTAACATCCTCTTTAACACCGGGGATCGCTGTGAACTCATGAACCACATCATCAAATTTCACCGATGTTATAGCAGCGCCCTGCAGTGATGAATATAGGATCCTTCTTAATGAATTTCCCAGCGTCAAACCGAAGCCTCTCTCCAGAGGACTAGCTATGAATTTTCCATATGTTGGTGTCAGCTTCCCTTCGTCTACTACCAGCCTTTTGGGACGGATCAGTCGCCTCCAGTTTCGATACATATCATTCCTCCTTAAAAACTTAGCGGATAGCGTTTAGCGTTTAGAAAAACCTAAACACATTGCGCATCTTACGCTATTTAGAATACAACTCTACGATCAGGTGTTCCTGAATCTGTAGATCTAATTGATCTCGCTTGGGCAAAGCCATTACCTTGCCTGAAAATTTTTCTTTTTCCAGCATCAGCCACTCTGGAACTCCACGCCTCTGAACGGCTTCGATTGACTCCTGAACCAGTTGCAACTTTCTACTAGCCTCAGATACAACAATTTCATCACCCTCTTTTACAAGGTAAGAAGGGATGTTGACAGTCTTTCCATTGACTTTGACATGGCTGTGGCGCACAAGCTGGCGAGACTGATTTCTCGAATGTGCGAATCCAAGCCTGTAGACCATATTATCCAGACGTCTCTCTAAGAGCACGAGGAGATTTTCACCTGTGACGCCCTTCTGAGAATCGGCCATCTTGAAATACAATTTGAATTGTTTTTCAAGAACTCCGTACATCTGTTTCGCCCGCTGTTTTTCGCGCAACATCAGACCATATTCAGTACGCTTGCTGCGCCTTCCCTGACCCCTGGCACCCGGTGAATAGGGTCGTTTCTCAAAGGCGCATTTGTCTGTATAACAGCGATCGCCTTTTAAGAAAAGTTTTAGCGCCTCTCTGCGACACAACCTACAAACTGAATCCGTATACCTTGCCATCCTTCACCGCCTTCTTTCCATAAAGCCTACACACGGCGCCGTTTAGGAGGACGGCAACCGTTATGAGGAATTGGTGTAATATCTCTTAAAGAGTTGACCCTGATACCCATCTTCTGAAATGTTCTAAGGGAAGATTCCCTCCCTGAACCTGGGCCATTTACTCTCACTTCCACTGATCTGACTCCGTGATCACTAGCCTTCTTCAAAGCCTCTTCACACGCGACTTGAGCCGCGAATGGGGTGCTCCTTCTTCCGCCCTTGAAACCTGAGGATCCGCTCGTCGCCCAGGCAATCACATTGCCTACCTGATCGGTTACTGTGATGATCGTATTGTTAAACGTCGACTTTACATAGACGATCGCGTGCGGAATATTTTTTCTAACCTTCTTTTTGCCTCTCTTGGGCGCTGCCTTTTTTTCCTCTGCCATATTCACTCCTCATTTCTTTAGCTGCGGCATATCATAACCGCTATTTTTATAAACAAAATTACTTGGGCGCCGGTGTACCCTTCTTGCCGGCAATCGCAATCCTCTTGCGACCTTTAGCTGTTCTTGCGTTCGTATGCGTGCGCTGTCCCCTCAAAGGGAGCCTTGCGGAATGTCTTCTCCCACGATAAGTCCCTATCTCTTTGAGATGCTTGATGTTGGAAACAACTTCACGCCTTAAATCGCCCTCTACCTTGAGTCCCAACTCATCCATAACTCCTCTGATCTTTGCCAGATCAGCTTCGGAGAGCTCTTTCGCCTTGATTCCAAATTTAATTTCGGCCTTCTCCAATATCCGCTTGGAGGTGGTCAATCCGATTCCATAGACATACGTCAAAGCAATAAAAAGCGGTTTTTCATTTGGAATATCTGTTCCCGATATACGTGGCATAACTTACTCCTTTATCCCTGACGTTGTTTATGTTTAGGATTTTTACATAAAACCCTAACCACGCCCTTACGTTTAATAATCTTGCACTTATCACAAATCTTTTTTACCGACGATCTGACTTTCATACTGACCTCTCTTTACTTCTTTGCCCGATAGGTAATTCTTCCACGAGTAAGATCATACGGAGATAACTCTATCGTTACGCTATCACCGGGCAAAATTCTTATAAAATACATTCTCATTTTTCCTGATACATGAGCCAAAACCTTGTGTCCGTTTGGCAACTCTACTCTGAACATTGCATTCGGCAATGTCTCCAACACCTTGCCTTCTACCTGTATTGCCTCTTGTTTGGCCATTCAATCGCCCTTTATAAACTGCTTAAAATTTCACTGCCATCTTCTTTTATGGCTACCATATGCTCAAAATGAACAGATGGCTTTCTATCGCGCGTTACAACTGTCCATCCATCATCGAGGACATCTACATCATAAGATCCCATATTCACCATCGGCTCCAGCGCTAATACCATTCCCGCCTTGAGTTGGATGCCGGTATCGGGAATTCCAAAATTCGGCACCTGGGGATCCTCATGTAACTCGCGCCCTATTCCATGACCGACATAATCCCTCACAACAGAGTATCCCGATCCTTCAGCGTGTTTCTGAATGGCTGCCGAAATATCAAAGAGACGTTTGCCAGCTAAGCATTCATCGATACCCTTTGAAAGCGCCTCCTCACCAACCTTCAGGAGCCTCTCCTTTTCGCTGCTCACCTTCCCTACAGGAAAGGTCCATGCATGATCGCCGAAAAAACCATCTATAAAAACACCGCAGTCGATGCTCAAAACATCCCCTTCGTTCAACTTCCTCTTCGAGTTCGGAATGCCATGTACCACAGCTTCGTTGATCGAAGTACAAAGGGCATGCTTATATCCGGGCACCATCGGAAAGGCCGCTTTCGCACCTTTTGAAACTATCAGCTCCATCGCCATTCTTTCCAGGTCCATGGTGCTGACGCCGGGCTTAACATGCTCTCTGAGCATTAGCAAAACTTCAGCGACAATCCTGCCAGCCCTTCGCATCTTCTCAAGTTCCTGAGGTGACTTGAGGGTAATCATAAATTTTAGGAGCCCTCTCTTAACCTATTAATCAAAGAACATAAATCAGAAAAGATAGTATCGATATCCCCGTCGCCTTTGAGGTCGTGCAAAAGACCCAAAGACTTATAGTAACTCACGAGGGGTTCGGTATCTCTTCTGTATACCTGAAGACGATTCTTCACCGTCTCTTCATTATCATCATCGCGCTGGTACAACTCGCCTTTACACTGGTCACAAACTCCATCCTCCTTCGGAGGATTGAATTTAACGTGATATGGACCACCACATGCCTTACAAACGCGTCTTCCGGTCAGGCGCGAAATAACTTCCTCATCAGATATGGAAAAATTTATCACAGCACTCAATACCTGTGACGATTCCTTCAACATCTCACTTAAAGATTCAGCCTGTTTCAAAGATCTGGGAAAACCATCAAGAATATATCCCTGACTACAATCAGGCTTAGCCATCCTGATCTTCATGATGCCGATGACAACTTCATTTGGAACAAGTTCCCCGACATCCATTAAACTCTTCGCTTTCAGTCCAACTTCTGTCTTATCAGCAATCGCCTGCCTCAACATATCTCCCGTTGAGAGCTGGATTATTTTATATTCCTGGGAAACCCTCTTCGCTTGCGTACCTTTGCCGCATCCGGGAGGGCCTAAAAACACCAGTCTGGTTTCTTTCTGTTTGTTCATCTCGCTCATCCGCCTCTGCCTCTGAACTTTCCACCTGCTTTAGCCCCTAAGAATCCTTGATATTGATGCGTCACCAGATGAGATTCGATCTGCGCCAGAGTATCCATCGAAACACCGACGATGATCAACATCGAAGTACCACCAAATGTGAAAGCAAGCGACGATGGAATTCCAAAATATCTTATCAAAAGTTGCGGCAAGACACATATAGTCGCGACATAGAGAGCCCCGCCAAGCGTGATCTTCGTGAGCACTCTGTCGATATAATCTGCAGTCGCCTTTCCGGGACGGATGCCTGGTATAAAACCTCCATACTTTCTCAAATTTTCTGAAACATCAATCGGGTTGAACGTCACCGCCGTGTAAAAAAAGGCGAAGAAGATTATCAATCCCGCATATAAAGTCACGTATATCCATCCGCTCATAAGAGTATTTGCCATCACATGAACTATGCCGCTCTTCACAAACTGGGCGATCGTCGCAGGGAACATGATTAGCGATGAAGCAAAAATTGCCGGTATAACGCCCGCAGTATTGACCTTCAAGGGAAGATGTGTGGCCTGTCCGCCATACATCTTACGACCGACAACTCGTTTGGCGTACTGCACAGGCAATCTTCTCTGTGCCCTCTCAACAAATATTATTATGCTGACTGTGAACAATATGAAGGCAACCAAAAGCAGAAATCCAAAAAAGCCTGCAAACTGATCCTTCACTCCCCACGCATCGCGAAAACCTGCTGGAATCCTTGAAACGATATTCGCAAAGATGATCAGTGATATCCCGTTTCCAATCCCGCGCTCTGTGATCATCTCACCGAGCCACATCAAAAAACAGGTGCCGGTTGTTAGCGTCAACATCGTTCCAATATAGAACCAGAGAGTGGGAAAATCGGGCAACACCGCACCCTGTTGTTTGAGACCATAGCTTATGCCAAGTCCTTGAATGAGTGCTAATACCACTGTTCCATAGCGCGTGTACTGGGCGATTTTTTTTCTTCCCTGATCACCCTCTTTTGACAGCCTCTCCAAAGCAGGAACTGCAACGGTGAGAAGCTGTAGGATGATCGATGCGCTGATATAAGGCATAATTCCCAAGGCAAACACGGAGAGCTGAGAAAGCGCTCCACCTGAGAATAGATTAAACATTTCAAAGACCGTTCCCTTGGAAATGATCGCTTTGACAGCCTCTACGCTGATCCCGGGAGTGGGAATAAAAACTCCTATTCTCACAGCCGCAAGCGCAAATAGAGTAAATAACAATCTTCTTCTCAATTCAGGAATTTTGGCTATTGCCGAAACTCTTTCAGACACCTGTCACCTCTACAATCGTTCCACCGGCTGCCTCAATCTTTTTGCGCGCGCTTGATGAAACCTTTGCAGCTTTAATGTTAAGTTTAATTTTAATTTCACCATTTCCCAGCACTTTCAATCCTGATTTTAAATCACGGATTTTACCGCTTTCCATTAACATCTCAGGAGTCACCTCGGTGCCCGCTGCAAAATCCTGCAGATCAGCGAGATTGATTATCGCATATTCTTTACGGTTCGGGGATACAAAACCTCTCTTCGGCAAACGGCGTTGAAGGGGCATCTGACCACCTTCAAAACCGACCTTCCTGTAACCACCGCTCCTGGCCTTCTGACCTTTATGTCCCTTGCCTGAAGTTCCTCCACTTCCTGAGGAATTTCCACGACCCAGACGATCCCTGTCTTTCCTCGATCGCCTTCCATATGGTCTTTTTATCTCATTCAATTTCATACATAGCCTCCAAAGATACACTCACACATTATTCAGTAGCACCAGATCCTTCAATCCATTCGCTGTAGCCTTTACAACGTTATGCGGATTGTTTGTGCCCAGCGACTTAGTCAGAATATTTTTAATGCCAGCCGCTTCGACCACAGCTCGTACCGGACCTCCGGCGATAACGCCTGTACCGTCTGAAGCAGGTTTCATGACAACTTTCCCTGCTCCATAACGACCAAAGACCTCGTGCGGAATAGTTCCTCCCTTGATAGCTACCGAAAACATCCCTTTTCTTGCACGATCAGTCGCTTTTTTGATAGCTGCCGGAACTTCATTGGCCTTTCCAAGGCCATATCCAACCTTGCCATGACCATCGCCGACGACAACCAGCGCGGAAAAGCTAAAACGTTTTCCACCTTTGACGACCTTAGCTACCCTGCTGATATGAACTACACGTTCAATCAGTTCATTTCCCTTCGATTGTTCATAAGCCATAACTTAATCCTCACTTTTAAAATTTCAAACCAACTTCACGAGCAGCATCCGCCAACTCCTTGACACGACCGTGATACCTAAAACCAGAACGATCAAAAGCCACGCGGCTAAAATTCAAAACTTTGGCCCTCTCAGCAAGCCTCTTGCCCACCTTCTTCGCACCCTCTTTTGTCCTGCTGGACGGATCTTCACGAAGATCCTTTTCGTAAGTGGAAGCGCTGGCCAATGTCTTACTACTGAGGTCATCGATCAGTTGAGCGCTGATATGTTTGGCACTCTTAAATACAGAGAGCCTCGGACACTCAGGCGTGCCACCGATTTTTTTTCTAATTCTTACCTGACGACGTTTTCGTTTTATATTCCTACTTGCTTTCATATTTATCCTCCTGCGGCTCCCGCTGCAGCCTTTCCGACCTTTCGGCGGATATATTCGCCTGCATAACAAACACCTTTACCCTTATATGGCTCTGGCGGTCTAACCCTTCTGATCCTCGCGGCTGTCTCGCCAACAAGCCATTTATCCGCACCATGAACGGATATCTTCGTACGATCCGCCTTCATCTCCAATCCGTCTGGAATCGGAAACTCAACCGGATGAGAAAAACCAAGGTTCAATAAAAGGATTTTACCCTTCACCTCAGCTTTATATCCCACTCCATTTATTTCGAGATCCTTGGTAAAACCTGTCGTAACACCTGTAACTGCATTTTGCAAAAGGGCTCTTATCAAACCTTGTTCCCTTCTTGAATCAGAGCTCTCAACCTTTCGGGAAACAATCAATTTGTCGTCTTCAAATTTCACTTCGACTAAGTCCAGCTTATCGTATGAAACCTTCAAAGTGTTCTTTGATCCCTGAACAACGACCTCTGTCGGTGAAACTGTAATCTTCGCGCCTTTACATTCTATGGGTATTTTACCTATTCTTGACATAACGCTCCTTAAAAAGTTACCAGATTGCACATATCATTTCGCCGCCGACGCCTGTCTTTTTGGCATCTGCATCAGTCATAATTCCCTTCGGCGTAGATAATATCGTCACTCCGGCTCCCTGCCGCAAAGGACGAATTTCATCCCTCTTCACATATCTTCTACAGCCCAACTTGCTCACGCGCTTCATCACTTTGTATGCGGGCTTTCCATCACTATTATACCGAAGAGTCACTACCAGATTCTTTTTCTTGTCGCCAACAACTTCAATATTCCCAACATATCCTCTGCTCTCGAACACATTTAATAAAGCATGCTTCACGCGAGAAAAAGGAATCACGACTGTAGCGTGTTTCGCTTTGCTGGCATTCTTTATACTGCATAACATCTGTGCAATCGGATCATTAAGACTCATAAAAACTCCTAAGTGTTTAAGTATTTAAGTGCGTAAGTGTTTAAGTTAATTTCAACAAGGCCTTTCAACTTCTACACTTAAACACTTCTACACTCAAACACTTTAATTTTACCAACTTGATTTGATAACTCCTGGCAATTCACCGGCAAGCGCCTTTTGTCTGAAACAAAGGCGGCACAACGCAAATTTCCTCAAATATGCACGTGGCCGACCACAGCGCGGACAACGATTGTACTGACGCACTGCAAATTTTTGTTTGCGATTCGCTTTAACTCTAAGTGAAGTCTTTGCCATAAGTTATCCTCTATTTACAGTTTTCTAAAGGGCATGCCCATCACTGAGAGCAACTCTTTGCCCTCATCATCGGTCGGAGCTGATGTTACAAAAGTGATATTCATACCATATACTCTTTGAACCTTGTCAAAATTTATCTCAGGGAAAATAGTATGTTCTGTCAAACCCAGAGTGTAATTACCTCTGCCATCAAAACCCTTTGGAGACACGCCCCTAAAATCCTTCACCCTCGGAAGCGCGACATTTACAAAGCGATTCAAAAATTCGTACATCCTTCTTCTTCTCAATGTGACCGAACAACCGATGGGCATCCCTTCCCTGATCTTAAAATTAGCGATCGATTTCTTTGCCTTTGTTATCATGGCTTTCTGACCGCATATAGAAGAGATATCCTCAGCGACGCCTGTCAAAATTTTACTATCAGTAACAGCTTCTTTTAACGAAGTGTTGATAACAATCTTCTTCAGGCTCGGCACCTGAGACTTATTTGCATATTTAAACTTTTCCAAAAGAGCCGGCACACATTCTTCATTAAACTTTTTTTCCAGAGATCCTTTACCGGACGGATAAGCCTTCTTCTGGGAAGTTTTCGAAGTTTCCTTATTTTCGGCCCCTTCAGGAGCTTTCTTTTTTTCTGTAGTTTTCTTTTTTTCTGTATCCATCTTCTTTGTCACAAATCCTCCTTAACCCAAAACTTCATCGGTACGTTTCAAATAACGCACTTTCTTACCCTCTTTATTTAAACGGAAACCTAAACGGGATGTCTTTCCCGAATTCTCGTCGTAATACATAACATTCGAAAGGTTGATCGGTGATTCCTTATCCACGATGCCGCTCTGACGATGTTGCTGTGTCGCACGTGAATGTTTCTTCACCATATTGACGCCTTCAACCCATACCCGCTGATTGCATTTATCAACTCTGATGACCTTGCCGGTTTTTCCACGGTCTTTCCCGACCATCACCTTTACATTATCACCGCGTTTAATAGCCATTTTATAAAACCTCCGGTGCAAGTGAAATAATTTTTATATATCCCCTCGCACGAAGTTCTCTCGCGACGGGACCAAAAACGCGCGTTCCAAGCGGTTCCTTCTGATCACTGATGAGCACTGCAGAATTATCATCAAACTTGATCGAGGATCCGTCCGGCCTTCTCCATTCCTTCCTTGTCCTTACGACAACGGCCTTCTTGACCTCGCCCTTCTTTACACGGGATTTAGGAGCCGCTTCTTTAACGGAGACAACAATTATATCCCCGACGTGTGCGTATCTGCGCTTGGATCCGCCAAGCACCTTGATACACATCACGCGCTTTGCACCTGAATTATCCGCAACATTGAGTACTGTCTGCTGTTGAATCATATCCTATCCTCCGCTAACAAGCTATCGTAGAGCCTCTTCAACTACTTTTATCACCTTCCAGGATTTGCGCTTTGATAAGGGTCTACACTCCTCGATCTCGACTACATCTCCCAAATTGCATTTGTTTTCCTCATCATGCGCCATATATTTTTTATGGCGTTTCACATATTTCTTAAACACGGGATCCTGCACAGTGCGCATAACCTTTACCACACAGCTCTTATCCATGCTGTTTGAAACTACCAATCCTACGCGTTTTTTTCTCACACCTGCCATATACATCCTCCTCAAGCTGGCTCTAAACCAACTCGCAACTTTAAAAACTATTATGCACCTTTTCTGCTGGTCAATTCAGTTTTTACCCTTGCCAAATCACATCTGACCTTTTTTATATTAGAAACCTGCTTCAACTCGCCCTTCGCCTTTCTAAAACGAAGGTTAAATATCTCGCGTTCAAGCTCTCCTGAAAGTTTATTCAGTTCTTCAGAAGATTTTTCTCTGATTTCACTAGGCTTCACGGTAGACCTCCTCGCTTTTTCTCGAAACTATCCTCGTTAAAACAGGCAACTTGTGTGATGCCAATCTCATCGCTTCAATGGCAAGTTCCGCGTCCACACCCTTCATCTCAAAGAGCATAGTCCCACGCTGTACCGGCCTCACCCACTCTTCAGGGGAACCCTTTCCCTTACCCATTCGTGTTTCAGCAGGTTTTTTACTTACCGACTGATCGGGAAAAATTCTTATCCACAGTCTTCCGCCTCTTTTTGCGGCGCGACTCATAGCCATACGTGCTGCTTCTATCTGACGGGAGTTGATCCTGCCACACGATAAAGATTGCAATCCGTAATCGCCAAAGGAGAGGTTACATCCTCTTCCGGCTGTTCCCCTGACACGACCCTTTTGCTGTTTACGCCATTTTTGTTTACTTGGTTGTAACATAATATAATCTCCAAATAGCTACGCTATTACTTCGCCTTTAAAAATCCAGACCTTCACACCTATGATCCCGAAGGTCGTCAGAGATTCAGAGGTACCATAATCGATATTTGCCCTGAGCGTATGAAGAGGAACCCTGCCCTCCCTATACCACTCTGTTCTCGCGATCTCGGCGCCGCCAAGCCTTCCAGCACATTGAATTTTTATTCCTTCAGCTCCAAGTTTTAGAGCAGACTGCACCGCCTTCTTCATCGCACGACGAAATGAAACCCTTCTCTCCAGCTGACGCGCCACATTTTCAGATACCAGCTGTGCGTCAATTTCCGCCTTGCGAATCTCTTTTATATTAATACTGACCTTTTCATGGCACTTATGCTGTAATTCCAGCCTCAACGAATCGATGCCTGCGCCCTTCTTGCCGATCACGAGACCCGGTCGCGCCGTATGTATATCGACTGTGACACTTCCGGCAGCCCTTGCGATTTCAATACGGGAGACGCCTGTCGCATCCAGTTTTTTCTTCAAAAACTTGCGAATCGCCTCATCCTCATGCACATATTCTCCGTACTGAGCTCCCTCGGCATACCATTTGGAACGCCATGTCTCAGTTATTCCCAACCTGAATCCTCTCGGATGCGTCTTCTGTCCCATTAACGTTCCTCCAGCTCCACACCGATGTGACAGGTGCGTTTCAATATTGGTGTAGCCATGCCTCTGGCCCTGGGCAACCACCTTTTAAAAGTCGGACCATCATCTACCAACAACGTTTTGACATACATGTTGTCCAGATTAGCACTACCACTCTGGTCTGCGTTGTTGACCGCGGACCACAAAAGCTTTGCCAGAACAGCGGCGGCTTTACGCTTGCAACCTTTCAGAACATTCAGGGCTTCGGAGACTCCCTTGTTCCTGAGCAGCGTCGCAACCATTCTTACCTTTCTGGGCGACATTCTGACATAACGTGCTTTCGCACTGCTTGACATCACTGACCTCCCTGAACAACAGTTGATTTTTTAATTCCACCGTGACCTCTGAATACACGGGTCGGAACAAACTCTCCCAATTTATGACCTACCATGCCCTCTGTGACATATATAGGCACAAATTTTTTGCCATTGTGAATGGCAAAAGTTAAACCTATCATATCTGGTATCACTGTAGATCTGCGAGACCAGGTTTTGATCACCTGCCGGCTCCCTGAATTTTGAGCAACAGTTACTTTTTTTACAAGATGATCGTCAACAAAAGGTCCTTTTTTTAATGAACGAGCCATATTACCTCACTATTTTTTTCTTCTATTAATTATAAATTTATCGGTCCGCTTGTTATTTCTTGTCTTCTGCCCACGGGTACATTTACCCCATGGTGTCCTCGGATGACCACCCTTCGATCTTCCCTCTCCACCGCCGTTTGGATGATCGACTGGGTTCATCGCCATACCTCTGACAACAGGCCTTCTTCCCATATGACGGAGACGGCCAGCCTTTCCGTAGTTGATATTTTCGTGGTCAATATTTCCAACTTGTCCAATCGTGGCTCTGCATCTCTCCATGACCATGCGAACTTCACCGGAGGGAAGCTTCACCAAAGCATATCCCTTCTCCCTTGCCATCAGCTGTGCAACCGCACCTGCACTTCTCACAATTTTGCCGCCTGCGCCGGGCTGAAGCTCGATGTTATGTATATTCGTTCCAAGTGGAATAACTGAGAGCGGCATACAATTACCTGGAGCGATATCTGCTTTCTCTGATGAGACAACTTCGTTTCCAACTTTCAATCCTACCGGCGCCAGAATATAGCGTTTTTCACCATCAAGATAGTGAAGCAGTGCAATCCGGGCTGATCTGTTCGGATCATATTCAATAGCAGCGACCTTTGCAGGAACCCCCGTTTTCGATCTTTTGAAATCGATGATACGGTAGTTGCGCTTAGCGCCGCCGCCCCTCTGGAAGGATGTGATCCTGCCATGGTTGTTGCGTCCTCCGGTCTTTTTCAGTGCAACGATGAGCGATTTTTCCGGCCTTGATTTTGTAATTTCAGCAAAATCAGATACGCTCATTCCTCGCTGTCCCGGTGTATTTGGTTTATAAAACCTTGTTCCCATAATAGCCTCTCAATAAATCAGTGAGTTCAAAAATAAATTAAGCAATCTCCATTCCCTCGATGCGATCGCCTTCGTTTAGCTTTACAATAGCTTTTTTCAGGTCGCTCGTGCGTCCCTGACTCTTTCCAACCTTCTTATATTTTCCATTTCTCTTGAGCGTCTTGACAGATAGCACCTTGACCTTGAAAACACTCTCAACTGCGCTCTTAATATCGAACTTTGTTGCGCGCTTATCGACAATAAAAGCATACGCATTATGCGTAGTCTGTAACCCTGCGACTTTCTCAGTGATGAGCGGTCTTTTTAAGACATTATAAGGATTCACGACTTAAAGCCCTCCTGCACATTCTCAATGGATTGTGCCGTAAATAGAACCTGATCATGTAGCAATAAATCATAAACATTTATTTCATTACTCCTCACAACCTTGATATGCGGAATGTTTCGTGCGCATCTGGAAACCAACGAGTATTCCGATTCATTAACTACGATAAGACCATTATTAAAAGAAAGCTTGTCGAGCTCGGCCTTCATGTGTCTGGTTTTCAGTTCCTTAAGATCTATTTTATCAACAATTTGTACCTTTTCCTCTTTCATCTTCATCGACAAGGCGCTCTTCAATGCAGCCCTGCGCATTTTTTTGGGCGGGTTCTGATTATAGCTTCTTGGCTTCGGACCGAAGGATTTTCCGCCTCCGCGAAAGATGTTTGTCCTTAAATCTCCATGCCTCGCACGACCTGAGCCCTTCTGACGCATACTCTTCGCTGTCGTACCGCTCACCAATGCGTGGTTTCTGCAATTTGCAGTTCCCACCCTCCCGTTGGCAAGTTGAAACTTAACAATGTCATACAGAAGAGACTCTTTGACATCGGAGCCAAAAACCTCTTCGTTAAATTTATAATCAGATAGTACCTTCACTTTTACTCCTTATTATTTTCTGCCATTTCAACGGCCTTCTCGGGGACATTTGAAACATCCTCATTAACTTGCTCATTTACTTTTGCATCTGATGAAGAAATCTTTGAGAAGCGCTCGGAATAAGTGGTTCCTTTACATCTTATGCTCAGGTAACCCCCACGAGTTCCGGCAACAGCACCCTTCACCAGGATGACGTTATCATCGGGTCTCACCATCTCAACCCGAAGTCCATCAGTCGTAATATTCACAAATCCCATGTGTCCCGGCATCCTCTTATTCTTAATAACACGATGAGGATCCGTTCTCATGCCTGTTGATCCCGGACGACGCTTACTATCACCACCATGAGATGATGGTCCACGCGACATGCCATGGCGCTTGACGACTCCCTGAAATCCACGGCCTTTGGTTGTTCCTGAAACGCTGACCATATCACCTGTCTCAAAGAAATTAGCCCTCAAGACATCTCCAGCTTTCAATCCAGTATCACCTTCGACACGAAATTCTTTGAGCTTCCTCAACATGCCCGCTTTATTTTTAGCAAGATGCCCGCGCTTCGCTTTGTTGAGCCTGGCTGCTTTCGTCTCCTCGAAACCGAGTTGAAGAGCCCAGTAGCCATCCGTTTCAGAAGTTCTCACCTGTACAACGGTGCAAGGTCCAACTTCTAACACGGTCACGGGAATCAGATCTCCATGTTCATTGAAGATCTGCGTCATACCTAATTTTTTACCCAACATTCCGAACATATCTACCTCTTAGTTAACCTGGATATTGTTATATCATCTTAATTTCAACATCTACTCCGGCAGAAAGCTCAAGCTTCATCAAAGCATCGACAGTCTGCTTGGTAGGTTCTAATATATCGATGAGCCGTTTGTGCGTTCTGATTTCAAATTGTTCCTGAGAACGTTTGTCAACATGCGGACTCCTCAGGATAGAGTATTTTTCAATTCTGGTCGGCAATGGAATCGGCCCGACAATCACAGCACCTGTCCGGTGCACTGTGTCCACTATCTCAGTGACAGACTGATCTAAAAGTTTATGATCGTAAGCTTTTAGCCTCATCCTGATCTTTTGCCCCTTTTCATATTCACTGCTCATAAGAACATCTCCTTAACCTCTTCACCCCCAAAATAGTGACTATTCAATAACTTCAGCAACAACTCCGGCGCCGACTGTTCGGCCACCCTCTCTGATCGCAAATCTCAGTTCCTTCTCCATTGCGATCGGTGTGATCAACTCTATCTCTACTGTGATGTTATCGCCCGGCATCACCATCTCC
>JBDRGF010000153.1:0-32832 GCA_043818055.1 Pseudomonadota bacterium
GCTACACCGCCTCTTAGCATCTTTTCAACAGTGGAAATATTATAGACTTTCTCTTTGGAGCCTTCGACTATGTAATAAACGACCTTGCCGGATCCGATTATTCCTGAGGATATGAGCTTCGTGCTACTCCTTCCCAATCCGGCTTTTTTTAACACATAGTTGATTGCGACCTTGGCTATCTTTTCCGGCACTTGTTTTAAATATTTTTTCAGAAGAGGATTATTGAAGAGGCGTTCTATGGAACTATTTTTGTACAACGATATTGATTCGTGTCGTCGTACAAGCACCTGAACATAAAAGTCATTACTATGCGTTCCGCAAAGGCTATCCTCGTGTCGAGGGCTTAGACTGAAGGTTTTTCTGCAAAATGAAATGGCGGGTCCTGGTAGTAAAACGATGTTTGGATTCTGAATTTTGACTGCGATGAGGTCGGAGTTTGTGAGCGGTTGGAAAACTTTCAACCGGTTGTCAACGGTGGGGTTAGGACCTGTGCCCATAAATACCTCCTGCCAGTCTCTCCCCCGGGGGTTATTTACTCAATTTCAATTTATCGCATTTCGCTTATCTACTGATAGTATCGGCATCTGCCGCAATAAAGTTGCTAAGTTTTTTTGAAAAAAGAGGAAAAAAGAGGGACAAGGGGCCAGAGGCAAGTTACCTGAAGAACCTTAAAAACAACCCTGAGAAGGCTGAAAAATCAATTGTTTTACAAACCTGTTTCTGATATTTTCGTGATACTTATGAAGAAGCAAACGCTTACATGGTTGGAGCTGGCTGAAAATGACCTCTCATTAGCGGGCGATCTTCTTCAGGGGGAGAAGAGGGCACATTACGCAGTCCACTTTTGTCATCAGTCTATTGAAAAGTTGCTAAAAGCAATTATTCAGGAGCAAATAAATGAAACTCCGCTGAGAACACACAATTTCAAAGCGCTTTGCAAATAGGCAAATATCGACCTGCCAGCCGGTAAAATGGAATGGCTTCTTGGGCTCTCTCCTCATTACATTGGAACCAGATACACTGAAGATCTATCCAGACTATATAAACAATATACAATCGGGTTCAGCAAAAAGCTTTTTAGTGAAACAAAGGAGTTTTTTGAATGGCTAAAAAAAGTTTATCTGAAATAAAAAAGATCGTTCGCGATTACGTTAAGGAGCTCAAAAAGAAGGACATTTCCCCTCAAATGATCATTCTTTATGGATCATATGCCAGCAATACGGCTACTGATGCAAGCGACATCGATATAGTTGTAATTTCCAACGACCTATCCAAATGGCCACCCATCGAACGATTACAAATCCTATCGATCGCAACAATGAACATCGATGCGCCACTTGAGGTTCTGGGATATACACCCGAAGAGATCAAGGCACACGGACATGAAAGCATAATCTGGGCCGAGATTCAAAAAAACGGAAAAGAGATATACAAAGAAGCTGCGTGATCCTGACCACACTATCCAGAAAAAAGCCCGCCTTCTTCTGTCTCATCGTTATGTTTACGCAATGCCTGTCTCTGAGCATCTGTGAGCGGTTTGATGAGCGATTCGACGAGGAGTGTTTTTGCTCCTCTCAGTAATTCTGGGGAATTCAATTGGGGATCTGCAAATCCATCACAATCTTCAAAGAAGGCAGACTCACCCACCGGAACTAGATAACTATTTTGTACGGTAATCTCCCTTTGACCATTTATCGTAACGCGCGTTTTTTGGGGCAAACCATCAACAAGGATTGAACCATCCTCCTGAGCGATGAGCTTTCCAAAATTCCACTCGGTCAAATCTCGCGTATCAAATGTTGAAAATCCACCCCGTTCAAAAACTGATCCGACATAAATCTTATTGTCGCCGATATGCATGCCAAAGGCTGCGGCTGATTTCACTTTATAATACTCCTCCCAGGATGATAACAGACGAAGTGGAATATACCTTTTGAGTCGACCACTACAATATTATTGAATCCGATGTTATGGTATTTTTATCGTCGGGTGTAGAATAAAGTTGCTAGATTTATTGAAATGATGATGCTCCCACTGTAAATCCAGCAAGGGCGGTTCGCGAACCGCCCCTACATTGCCTATAACAAAAACAGACAGACAAAGCTGAAGACAGCGTATGTCTCAGGCATAGCCGCGGCGATGATGCCGTTGCCGAGCGTGTTGCGTCCCTCACCGATGGCACGTACGCCGGCTGCGCAGACCTTACCCTGATAGATAGCGCTCAACAGGCATGCTGTGCCGACGAGGAGCAGCAGCGCACCGACTGTCGGATTGGTCGATAGTTCAGGTTTTTTCAAAATGCCGCCGAGTAGGGAATATATTCCCTGAGTGCTGGGAAGCACCGCGAGCGGCAGGACTGCAAAGAACTTATCCTTGCCTATTCCCAAGGCCGCCTGAAAGGAGATAGCGAGCCCCCAAGCCGAACCGGAGAGTCCCAATCCCACGCCCAAATAAAAACAAATCTGTAACAACACTGTTAAGTCCATAATTCCTCCTTGTAATCAAATAACAAATCTCAAAAACCAAATAACAAATAAATTCCAAACACTCAAATCTCAAATAAAAACCTTTGGAATTTGTGATTTGGAGCTTATTTGTATTTTGTAATTTGTATTTTGAAATTTCAAAATTTACCCTTTTAAAATATATCAATGGTCATTTTATTAGTGGTTTATACGGTACTCCTGTCAATTCTGCAAACTTTGGTATCGCCTCCACTGCATGAAGTCTGCCCGGATGAACGAGTGCCCCCACTATTCCCATCGCAAAGTTAAAGCCGTGTCCTATTATCAAAATTATAATCGTAAAGAGTATGCCGGCGTAGGGCACCTCTCCAGCTTGCATCGCAAGTTGGTTCACAACCGAGGCTATCGCACCGGTCGCTATCCCAAGGCCAAACAACCTCGCATATGACATCACATCGCCGATGAGACTCGTGAGCCCATAGATATTCCAGAGCCCTAAGCCGACGCGCTTGAAGGGATTGTGCGATGAGGATGACATGAAGAGTATGACAGCTACACCAAACGAGACAAGCGCCCACCAGTATTCGATCTTGAGAACCCCCAACACTCCACCCCACAAGACGAATATCCGTCCAAAGGATGCGAAGCGATCTTCTCCTTTATGTGCAGAGAGCAACGAGATGATGAAAGATATCGAGAGGTGAATCACTCCGAGCGCCACAGAGAGGTAGAAGAGCCTTATGGGATTTCCGAATTCGCTTGATACATCGAAGAGAATCCAACCTCGTTCATGCTGTGGAAATGAGATACCGAATATAGAACCTGTGATGAGTCCCCATGCTATGGTCGCGACACCAAAGAGCATCGTCAAATTTGTAACCGGCACGATTGCGGGAATTTTTTTTGCAAGATACCTTCGCATGATGAAAGCCGTGACTATCATCATCGCGCCATAGCCGGCGTCGCCAAGGCATATACCGAAGAAGAGCATCATGAATGGCGCGAAGAAGGTCGCGGGATCGACGCTGTTGTAATCAGGCACACCCAAAAGCTTCAGGAGAGGTTCGAATGTTTTTGTGAAACGGCTATTCTCAGTCAACACGGGAGGGGTTTCGTCTGCGTTGGGATCCCTCGATTTGAGCGCGACGACATCCTCAAACTTTTTGAGTTCATCCGTGAGATATTGCAATTTATTTGCAGGAACCCAGCCGCCGACAGCGGTGAGATTTCCATCTGAATAACTCTGATGATATGCCTTCAAAAATTCGTATTCAGAGACCTCGTTCTCATATTCACTTTTGAGCGTCGGCAGATGAATGGCCATCGATCTTAATTTTCCCTCAACCATCTTTAATTCGTGATAGACCTGTATCAACCCCTCATTCACCTGAAAGAAATTTTTCTCGGGAATCGGGATTTCGTCAGCGCTTTTAGCTTCGAGCTTCCCGCCTGAAATAGTTATATAGTAGTGGCTCCCTTTATGAACGATCTCCTGTAAAAATTTTATATTTTCAAAATCGGTTTCAGAAAGTCCCTCCTCGCGGCTCTGCCAGAGCTGAACTACGATTCCCTTTTGATTGAGATAGTCTATCGCGGAAGGGTCAAAATCTCCCCAGATAGCCTGACGATCCCTCTCTCTGGTTAGAATCTCTATCTTGTCGTGCAGAGATCTCTTCTGTAACAAGGCTTTTGAGCCCTCTTCAAATGAGGTCTTTACGATACCGGGCTTTGGCTTATATGTTTTTAGCTCCTCGATGAGATGGGCGTGTTCCCTGACATTGTGAGAGGCCTCCTCAAGCTCCTTATTAGGCTTTTCCTCTCCCATCTTCTCCGGATGAATCACACCCAGACGCTGTAGCTCTCTTATGAGCCCATCCGCATGAGCACTCCTACCCAACACGATCACATATTTCATAGGTACTATTGCCATAAAAAATCCGTGAAGCGTGAAACGTCATACGTGAAGCGCATTTTGTGATTAGAAGTTTTTACGCTTCACGAACGACGCTTCACGTCCTTAGGCTGTTTCAGCCACATGCTGCTCACCTAAAAGCTTTCCCTGCGCTATCTTCGCTACCATGACGCTAGCGCGCTCGCCATCTTCGAGACGCCCCTTTATATAGCGAATATCATCCTCGCCCTTCGGGACGAGCCGCTTCTCAAAGAGGTTTATCCTCTGAGTAGTTATAGTCAACTCCTCTTCGAGCAGCTCTAAAGCCGTGCTCAAAAATTCTAACCTATTCTCCTCCTCGAACAATTTTTTTCTTAGTTCAACGAACTTGTCAAAAGAGGGGGGTGTAATAAGACGGCTATATTCCACCGGTTTAAAATCAACGCTCTCAACAAGCGTGATCACAACGCCTGCTATATTTGTTGAGGATGTTTTGATATCGGATATCTCAACGAGCGATTCTATCTCATCATGAGGATTCAGGCTGAACCTCCTCTTTAGATCGATTACCCTCTTCTCCTGTTCATCGAACTTCCTCTCCCAGTCGAGTATCTCACGGTTGAGTTGCTTGCGACGCAGATCGAGCGTCGGTATCGCCCGCTCCAAACGAGCAACCTTAAGTTTAATCGACCTCAATTCACCTTTTGAGACTCGTACCATAAAAAATCCGTCGATCGTGAAGCGTCATTCGTGAAGCGTGTTTAGTATGGGTGTCTTTTTTTTGCGCTTCACGCTTCACGTTTCACGCTTCACGTTTCACGCTTCACGGATTCATAATATTCATTCAAAATCTCTTCCTTTATCCTCAACACCCTTTTTGGTAAAATTCGTATCAGCTCCCAGCCCAAATCCAACGTTTGATTCAACGAGAGATCCTGATCGGCCGGCAGGAATCTCTTCTCAAACTCATCTGCAAATTTCAAATAAGCAAGATCAACCTCGTCCGTGATCGCAAAGCCCATCTCGCGCTGTTCTCTCAATGTCAGTGCGTTTGCGTATGCGGATACGCACGCATCCATGATCGCTCCGTGATCCTTTCTTGTCTCCTTGCCGACGACGAGCCCTTTGAGACGAGAGAGACATTTCATTATGACGAAGGCATTCTTTTCAACCGGCAGCTGTCCCTCTGTGATGTAGCCCGTCAGGTTGGCGACGATGTGCGAGAGGTCGTTATCGGGAACGGAGTTTACACCGATCACAGTCACGGAACCTCGCTCACCTCCGAAGTTCACAGCACGCTCGTAGATTCTCGCAAGCCGGCTGTAGAGATCTCCCGGGTAACCGTCGCGACTCGGGATCTTCCCCTGTGCGTTGGAAACCTCCATCAGCGCATCTGCATATCTCAGCATATCGGAAAGTACGACGAGCACGTGCTGGCCACTCAATGCCAACTGCTCGGCGATTGCGCAGCAGATATGCGGCACGTTGAGCCGCTCTATCGGCGATTCTGATCCGAGGTTGACGACCATGGCCATGCGCTCCGCTGCATCAGCGAGAATATCCTTGAAGAAGAGATACTCCTCATTCAACAGACCCAACCCTCCAAAAATGACGCTAAAATTTTCCTGTCCGGCAACCCTCGCCTGACGAATGATCCGAGCGATGATCTTATTGATATCCTCTCCCGGAAGTTTGTAGATCGGTATTTTCTGTCCGCGCACGATAGTGTTTGCGCCATCTATCGCCGGAATGCCTGTTTCTATATATCCCGCCGAAAGAGCCCTTTTATATGGATTGACGACCGCCCCCTCGGTGTCGATGTTCTTGCCCTCTATCGGCGGCTTGCCATCGCGGGGGGCACCGATGCCGTCGAATATCCTCCCCAGAATGTATTCGGGATGAAAAGCGACCTGAAATGGATGCCCTGTGAATTCAATCTCCTGCGTATTTTTTACTCCAAGGCTCCCTTTGAGCGACTGAAGAAACGCACGATCCCCCTGCAGCTTCACGACCTTTGCATGCCCATAGTTCTCGAGTATCGCCTCTTCACCCATCCCGACCCTGTCGATACCTGAGACCTGAATGATAGGTCCTTCGACGTGCATTATTTGTGAATAAATTTTCTTCATTAATAAAACTCCTTACATCTGCAAATTATAAATAACAAATTACAAATCCCAAATTTCAAATAAATCCCAAATCGCAAGCTCCAAAATAGTGATACGATGTTTCGAATTTGATTTTTGGTGCTTATTTGTTATTTGTTATTTGAGATTTGTTATTTTGTTCCCCCATTTCATTCAAAATGTTTCTGTATCCAATTTCATATTCCTTCGAAAAATTCGCCTGAGTTATTTTATATAGGAGATCTTCCTGCAATCTTCGCATCACCTGTTTCCCCGCGATCGGAAAATTGTCGATGACATCTGCAAAAAATTCCAGCATCGCGTAATGCCTCTCCTGAGCGGTCGCGTTGTCGTTCGGATCAAATGTGTTTTGACTTAAGTATCCCTTCTGAATCAGATCGCCGATGAGCAACATCCTATATTCCTCATCCGGCACTCCCTTCTCTCCCAATATCTCCACCTGACTCTTTATGCGCTCGCCGTGAAAGACTGTCTTTTTGAGTCTTTCCACCCTCTTCAGCCAGTCGGGAAACTTCATATTTGCGAAGAAGCGACCAAGTTCGTCGTATGATGTATCGAGATATTTCGAATGACATTCCATCGGATCGAAGGCGGGAAAGAGTCTCGCCGCTGCCCTCTTGCGGCTCAATATCAGCGCAACTTTGGCGGTCTGGATGCCTGCCTGAGTCGGAGGATCCCCAGCGATATCTCCTCCATCGGGAGAGAGTGCGGCGATCGTCGTGATAGAACCCTCGCGATTCGGACTTCCTAGGCATTTCACCTTGCCGGACCTTTCGAACCAGCGGGTGAGGTATGCCGACATATAAGCGGGAAATGCCTGCGGGCCGGGGATTTCGCCAAGACGACCCGACATCTCACGCATACCCTGAGCCTGCCGTGACAAACTGTCGGTAAGGAGCAATACGTCGTAGCCCATGTCCCTGTAATATTCTGCGAGTGTCGCTCCGACGAGGATACTTCCCTCTCTCGCGGCGACAGGCATAGCGCTCGTGTTGACTAAAAGCACCGTCCTCTGTTCGAGCGGCAGTCCGGTCTCAGGATCCTTGAGTTCAGGAAATTCTTTAATAAGCTCCACCATCTCGCCGGCCCTCTCTCCGCAGCCGACGTAGATGACTATATGAGTTTTGCTGTGTCTGGAGAGATCGTGCTGACACATGGTCTTCCCAGTGCCGAAATCCCCCGGAATGCAGGCAGTGCCGCCACGCATGATCGGGTTGAAGCCGTCGATGACGCGAATGCCTGTGACAAGAGGCTCAGTGAGCTTCTCGCGATTCAACACCGGCCTTGGAATTCTGATCGGCCAGCGCTGGTATAATTTGAGTTCATATTCTTTGCCGGAGCTATCGACTAACGTGCCAATCGCTTCTTCTACGGTGAAGGGGCCGCTATTGATATCCTTTATCTTCCCCTTTGGAAAATAAGGGGGGATCATGATGCGATGTTCGATGAGTGATGTCTCCTGAACTGTCCCTATGATGTCCCCGGGTAAGACCTCTTCTTCATTCTGTTTTGTCGGTTTGAATTCCCATTTCTTTTCCTTGTCGAGCGTGGGAGTTCTCTCTCCCCGCGGAAGGAAATCTCCGTAACCTTTGAGGCTGTTGCCGAGTCCGTCGAGGACGCTTGTCAGAAGTCCGGGGCCTAATTCAATATCGATGAGATTTCCTGTGAGCATTACCTCGTCGTTGACCATGAGGCCGGTCGTATCCTCGTAGCTTTGAAGGTCAGCGTGGCTGCCGCGGACGCGTATCAACTCACCGCGAAGATTAAGAGGGCCGATAAAACCCTCCTCGTTCATTATAGCTGTGATCCCCTTCTTGGCGCTGCCGCCAAGATCGACGACCACGAGATTATCATCAACCATTACAATACGGGCTTTACGTTCTTTCATCTGTTAAACCTCCAAAAAATCGCATATGGCATATGGCATGTAGTATGTGGTGAAAACCCCGGATTATATGGTTTTTACCATATACTATATACCATATGCCATATACGCCTTTTAAATTTCTATTCTAACCATTCAAAAGATATCTACCTTGATGCAGAGTTATATACTTCAACACATACCCCAGCACCTCGTTTTCATCAAATGTATATCTTGGCGCTGCGTCGTTTAACCAGTTGAGCCTCTGTTTTAAGAGCACGCGGTCGAGCTTGAAGGGATCTTCATCCTCATAAGCCTCCCGCCACACCTCTTGGCCTGCTCCTCTCTGTCCCAGTCGAATCGCTTCAACACCGTTTCGCATCTTATTATCGAAATCCAACCAGTCGGCGAAGAACCCTTTGTCCCAGTCGAGTGAGCGATCGACAAGCTCGTTGAAATAGCTATGCCAGACTTTTTCAAAGGGATATCCCTCCTGCTTTGCACTAAGCCCCTCAAGCGCAAGCTCCAGCCAATACGGAAGATTATCTTTTCTTTCCAGTTCATCCCTCCTGAAAACAACAGGCTCATGGATCTTCAAATTTCGAGAGATATCTTCAAGACACAAGATATCAAATGTAAGAAAAAGTTCTCTCGACAATTTTGCAAGATTTCCACCTTCCTCCTCGATCCTCGCAAACAAAACTTCTCCTGCTATATCCGGCAAAAGCGGAGGATCGGTTTCTATAGGTGGCAATGTCGATAATAAATATTCAAAGCTCATAAAATTAAACCTTAGAAAAACCAAATTCCAAAAAACAAATAACAAATAACAAATAATTTCCAAATTTCAAATTTCCAAAGTTTTGTAAATTGGAGTTTGTGATTTATTTGGGATTTGGAATTTGTATTTTGGATTTTTCCTCCTCTACAAAGAGTTTCTGAAATCTTTCCGTTATAAAGGGTTTGAGCGATTCCATCAGCGCTTCATCATCTATTACAATCTCGCCATTTTCGTTTAGCGAGAGGCGAAAGCCCTTCTGTCCTTCTTTGAGGTGTAAAATGGGAACTGATGCAAGACCTTCATGCATCAACTGCCTCCAGTCTTCGACAAATTGTTTTTCCATGTCCGCCGGGACAGTTATTTCGAGCTGTTTTCTATCCCTTGAAACGTCGGCTTCCGCGTAAGCCACGACCATCCTCTGTATGAGCTGTTTTAAAAAGGCCGGGTTCTTAAGTTCTTCGCCGACAGCGTCACGCACAGGTTTTAGGGCAAGTTTTTCTGTCAATTCCTGCCGCACATTCAAAAAAAAGTCGCGGGATGCGAGTTTCAACTGTTTATCGAGATTTTCCTTTTCATTTTTGGATTCTGTGATGGCCTTATTTACAATATCTTGGGCCTCTTTTTTGGCGTCAACTAAGACCCTCTTCACCTCAACTTCCGCATTTTCTCTGATCTTTTTGGCCTCGCTCTCACCGGCTTCAACGCCGTCTCGCTTTAGGGCATTTATCAATTGGGATAGTTCTTCACTCACTCTCAACCTCCTGTTTTTAAACACTTTGACTGTTTGACTTTAGGAAAAACAAATCTGGCGCCCAAAATAGCACCATTGAAAGATTGATGCAAAAGGTTAATTTTAAAGGGAGAGCCTTAATTGAATGTCGTCATCGATTTGGTATAGTTCGTCTGCGATATCTTTTATATGCCCTTCGATGATGCTTGAATGCCGCCCGAAAAAGTTGCCTATGGGAGAATTATAATTGGGGATAATTGGAAAAATCTATGGAACTTTGTATCGCATCTTCAAAGAATTGTGGATCTCCATTTTGAAAACGGCGCTTTGATAGATCATCAAGGGATGAAATAAAAATCCTCAATTCATCAGTTTTACCCTGATACACCAGAGAGAGAATTAATGTTCGTCTAACATCCTTTCCATTCAACGAAGTATGCCCGCACCTTAGAAGCTCTTTGCATAAAGGCTCCATTTCACATGATATTTGCTCAAGTTTAACAGACTCTCTGCGTTTGATAAGATCATCAACATCCGTTGCTAGCAAAGAGATATATGCTTCATATGTTTTTTTACCAAACACGCCTTCGGCCTTTACTCCCAACTTCACGGCCTCACGAAATGAGTATAATGCCCATGGATAGAGTTCTCGCACACAATACTGTATTCCCAATATACCTGTCAGATCAGCCTTGAGTTCCTGAGAAAAGCCATCTGCCATAGCTATCGAATGTTTGATCAAAGAGGTATAATAATTCTGATCTATCTCTTCATCTGGAATAGCCGAGTGCAAGGATATCTGAACTAAGCAACCCCTGATATTCACCGGCATTTCCGACTTATCGACTGAGAGGACATCCACTAGAAAGCTGTTCATGTTCGCAAGTTTCACATCTTCAGGAAAACGACTTATGCCAACCCTTACGATTTCGTGAGATTCACGCCAAAAACCGCTTCTTCCGGCAAAAGTAGCATGTTCAACAAAATCTACTGCCCTCGCACTTTTGAGTCGCTCAACATTTTGGGCATATACAAGAGCTTTTTGAAACTCTCCCTCATCAAAAATTTTTGTAGCTCGCGCTAAATTGCGCTGCGCGGGAGTCAGTTTTTTTGTTCCCTGCTCTAATTTTTCTAAAATTTTTGTCCTCGTAGGATTCTGTGCGGATCTCACTACGGTCAAATGGCTCCCTGAACCGGATTTACCAAATTTACTCTTTATCGCTGCCAATCCTAAGGTTGTTGTGCCTCCCATCGACAAAAGAGCTCCAATAAAGGGAAGTGAACCGTTAAGAAGTGAATAGAATTGAGCGGGATATATCCCAAAACCTGTCATGACATCGACCTCAAGGCCGACGATAAGGCGATTCGTTTGATCAAGGATGTTGCGACCTCCCTGAACTGATGATCGCCAAAGTGAACCGGTGAAGTTGTCTATTAATCCCAGACGATGGCAGTTTTGGTGAGTTGCCGACATATCCTGATCTTCAACAGGAATGATTGTCGGTTTTGGGGCAGCGGCATAAGAAGCAAAAATTTTTGATATAGAATTAATTGTAGTCATAAGACCTCAAAAAATCATATTAATGAATTACCTAAAATAGGTAAAATAATCACCATCACATAGCAACATTTTAATGTCTTGAGATCGACATCATAATGTTGACAAGAGGGTCTTCTATTGATTAGTTACACCCCACTCTGGGTATAACAATATTATCAGCGCCCGTAGCTCAGCGGATTAGAGTATCTGACTACGAATCAGAGGGTCGCAGGTTCGAATCCTGCCGGGCGCGCAAAGTAAAATCCTGGCCTTTTGGTCAGGATTTTGCTTTTTGTGCTCAGGAAGGTTCGCACCCGACTTCAGCCGGTTCGCGTACTTCAGTCAGTATGCCTAAGCATGCTGACAATACAATAATTACCTTAAAGTACGACGAGCCCGACGTAGGAGGGCGAAGTCAATCCTGCCGGACGCGCAAAAAAGGCGGATTACAAATCCGCCTTTTTTCATCTAAAAATGTCCTTAAATCAAGCAGCTGCCGGTGTTGTACCGCCCTCTTTTCCGAAGGCAAGCATCAGCAGTATTACAAGATTCGCAAATGGAACGATCATGAGAATTCCCCACCAGTTTGGTTTACCCCTCTTCTCAGCGATCGACATCCAGACTATTATTCCCAGGACGAGGTTGACGATCGGGATGAGGAAAAGGAAGAGCCACCACCATGGTTTTCCCGCGATCTGTAAGATCAGGATGATGTTTGCGATGGGAATGATGGCCATGATTAAGCTTGTGCCAAATTCCCTTCCCGTCTTCTTCGCAATCATCGCAAGACAATACGCGAAGAAGAGATAGACAACCAACCACACAGCGATAAACCCCCATCCAAAACCTGTTGCCGGCACATCGTATTCCATATTCCCCCCTTTTTTTTAGGTTATTGCTTATCGGTTTATCTTTTGCCGATTACCAATAACCGAACTTAAATTTTTCCAGCCAATATAAATGCTATTATCAAGGCATAGATGACGAGCGATTCGATCAATGCCAACGCTATGATCATCGGCGTCATGATCTTGCCGCTGGCCTCCGGGTTTCTGGCTATTCCTTCAAGCGCTGAAGCCGCAGCCTTTCCCTGTCCTATACCCCCTCCAAGCGCCGCAAGGCCTATAGCCAATCCCGCTCCGATAGCTATCGCATATTTGCCCCCAGAGGCGCCCTCTCCCTCATAAGCAAATGCTGTCTGCGCCATGAATGTTCCAATCAACAAAACCAAAAACGACCAAATCCTTTTCATAATCCCCCTCCACTTCAGTTTTGAAATTGCTTTTACCACATGCTACATGCTACATGCTACATGCTACATACGCTTTTGATCCTTTAATGTTCCTTCGCCAATGATATATATATCATTGTTAAAATGCAAAACACAAAAGCTTGAATTATGCCTATTAATAAACCGAGCAACATGAAGATCGTCGGAACGAGTATTGGGACAAAATCTGAAAACATAGTGAGCGTGATGTGATCGCCCATCATATTTCCAAAGAGACGAACTGATAGCGAAACGGGTCTGACAAGATGTGAGATAAGCTCATTTGTAAAAATCAGCGGCGCGAGCCATAAAACAGGTCCGGCCATCTTTCTGAAATAGGATAAAACG
The DNA here is from genome assembly GCA_043818055.1 of Pseudomonadota bacterium. Classification (GTDB taxonomy): domain Bacteria; phylum UBA10199; class UBA10199; order 2-02-FULL-44-16; family JBDRGF01; genus JBDRGF01. Next base: position 13,037 of record JBDRGF010000153.1, read on the forward strand.
CCATATTTTTTCATCCCCACATAGTTGTAATAGAAAAAAACGATCAACGCACACGGAAGGTTTGTGTTGATATTGCTTGTCGGCGGATCGAATCCCGGAATTATTCCCATAAGGTTGCACAGCAATATATAGATGAAGAGGGAACCTATCAGAGGAAGGTAAAGATTTGCATCCTTTCCTACTATCGATTCCAAAAGGTTCAAAATCATCTCTGTGATCACCTCGTAGAGATGGGAGAAACTAAACCCCGGTGTCGGCAACATGGCTTTATATGGATCCTTCCAATATTGCCATGCAATAAAAGAGCTTGTCGTGATAATCAGGAGCACCAGAGCAGCACCGATTATATGACCGTAAGGCACAAGCTGCCACCCCGTCAGATCACTTAGAGTTCTATATATTGATAGTTCCTGAGGCATAGAAAGTTAATCCCTACATAAATCCATCAACCAAAAATCTGGGATTGATTTTATACCTAATATACAACTTTGAAAATCTTTTTTCGGTGGGTTCATAAATACTTGATTGCCGGACCATATGCTGCTATAGGCTGTAGCCCTATGAGATTTCCACTAAAGCAAACATTAAAGGTAAAAAATTACATCAGCCAACAAAAAAAGGCGGGCATCAAACGCTTTCCGCTTGTCCTGATGCTCGAACCCCTTTTCGCCTGCAATTTCAGCTGTTCAGGTTGTGGTCGGATAAAGGAATATAAGGGGGATATGCAAAAGAGGCTTAACTTAGAGGCTTCTTTGAAGGCTGTCGATGAGTGCAAGGCCCCCGTAATTTCCGTTTGCGGCGGAGAGCCGCTCATCTATCGGGAGATCGGTGAACTTGTGGAGGCGCTTCTTGCGAAGGGGAAGGTCACATATCTTTGCACCAACGGATGGTCGTTGAAAGAGAAGATCGATCTCTTTGAGCCTCATCCCCTCTTCAACATCAATATTCATCTCGATGGGCTATCAAAGACACACGATGCCATCGTCGAAAAAAAAGGTGCGTTCGACAGAGCGATTGATGGAATTCTGGCAGCAAAGGAGCGTGGATTTACGGTTTGCACTAACACGACTATCTACAAACAGACAGATATCAAGGAGATCGTAGCCCTCTTTGACATGCTCGAACAGGTTAATGTCGATGGCTTTCTCGTGAGCCCCGGGTTCGATTATCAGGATGTAGGCAATAATGATTTTTTTCTGACACGCGAGGAGATAAAACAAAAATTTCAGGAATTGAAGGAGTATAAGGTCTCGAAACGCATCTGGAGCACCCCCATGTTTCTGGATTATCTGATGGGAAAGAGAGAATATAACTGCACCGCGTGGGGGAATGTGACTTACAACGTGAGGGGATGGAAGGCCCCTTGTTACCTGATCACAGATGAACATCATCCGACTTACGACTCATTTATAAACGAAACTCCATGGGATAGCTACGGACATAAAAATGACAAGCGCTGCCACAATTGCATGGCGCACTGTGGAATAGAGCCGACGGTGGCACTCACCGTGACCAATTCGATAATCGACACCATGAAGATTGCATGGTGGACCATCTTTTAAAACAATTAACAATTAATAATATCCAATTAACAATTATTTGTTTATTGTGTATTGGAAATTATTAATTGATTACTGTTAATTGTGAATTGTAAATTGTGTGTTGTTAATTGCCTTTTATGATGGGAAATAAACCGTTAGCAATATTTGCCGCTCTATCAAATGAGCTGTCGCTCCTCAAGGGACGGATGCTTATCGACAAGCGTATCCGTCTCAACAGGACTACAATATTTTCGGGTCAGATTAAAAATAGTTCTGTCATACTTGTCCAAACCGGAGTCGGCAAGGACTCGATGTATGAGGCTGTTCATACAGCGCTGAATCATTTTGCTATCCCGCTAGCCATAAATCTTGGATTCTGCGGTGGTGCTTCCCCTGAGCTATTCGCAGGCGATGTCATAATCCCTTACGATATCTTTGAAGAAGAGGGGGAATCTACACATAGGCCGCAGAAAGAATTGGTAGAAAAGGCTCAAGCACTTTGCAAATGTGTTGGTATACAGATAAAAGAGGCGAAGCTCCTTACATGCGATAAGGCCATCCTCTCTCCACACGATAAGGCATTTGTCGCATCGAAGTTTCAGGCCCACGCTATAGACATGGAATCGAGTGCCTTTTTAAAAGCCACTTCAAAGAATAAAATTCCCTCCTTTGTAGTCAGGGCTGTTTTGGATCCACTTGATATGGAAATACCCGCCCTTACCGGCACACTCGACGAAGCCGGTGATATAGATTATCCGGGCTTGATAGGTGAGATGGTATCAAATCCAAAACTGATCTTTAAACTTCCGAAGTTTAATTATCTATCGACAAAGGCCAGAGAGAATCTCACAACATTCATAGTAGGATGGATCGAAAAAGAAACTTCTTTAGGAAAATAGATGCTATCCACCCTCAATAAAACGTTCGAAAGGGAGCTTTTTGCCATCGGAGAGAGGATGGTGGCGGTCACAACTGCACCATCTCAGATGATTGCAGGACTTGCCAGAAAAGCAACAACGCCGCCCGGCAAGATGATCCGCTCGATCGTGACGCTCACATGTGCAGAGGTGATCGATGTCAAAGGCGATGCTGTGACAAGCTTATGTGCCGCCTTGGAACTGATACATTCCGCGAGCCTTCTTCACGACGACATCATAGATGATGAGAAAATCAGGCGTGGAAACGATTCCTTCAGAATAAGAGATGGCGATAAGATGAGCCTGCTTGTAGGGGATTTTCTTTGGTGCGGGGCTATCGGCGAGATTCTTGCAATGAACGATATCAGTCTTCTTCGAAGCTTTCAGAGGGCTGCCCTCGATACGATATCGGGTGAAATCTTAGAACTTCAAATGAAACAGAGCGGCGGGATGAGCCCTGAACTCTATCTTCAAATAATAGAGCTAAAGACGGCCTCACTTTTTAAATTAGCAACTCGCATACCGGTTTTACTTTCACCAGCGGAGCCCACACTCGCTGAAAAACTGGAAAAGGTAGGCAGAACATTTGGTATCGCCTATCAGATCAGGGATGATCTTAACGATCACGAGAGTGATACTGCAACCTTGCCGGGCCCCGATTTTCTTCTCAAGGAGCTAAAGAAATATTCCGGCCTTGTAGAGAAAGCTATTTCATCCATTCCCGATTTTCATTTTGGAGGGGAACTCTTAACCCTCATCGCTCATGGATAAAATTCACCTCTTGATTTGCCCAAATAGTTATCGCACTATGCGATATGAGTCAGAATTCTTTTATGGGGGAAAAATTATGAAATACAGACAGCATGGAGATAAATTCGGGAGGCATAGGGTTATAGAGCCTGAAGGGGCGCTTCCGCAGGCCGCAAAACAACTGGATAATAGTCTGCCATTATATGACAACGAGATACTGATCGATGTTAAGACGCTCAATATCGATTCAGCCTCCTTTCGCCAGATGAAGGAGGAGGCGGGCGGCGATCCCAAAAAGGTAGCCAAACAGGTGCTGCAAAATGTGTCGCGCATGGGGAAGCAGCAGAATCCGGTCACAGGATCAGGGGGAATGCTCCTCGGAGAGGTAAGTGATATCGGCCCGGGATACTCCAATCTCCATAATCTGAACGTCGGGGATCCTGTGTGTACGCTCGTCTCGTTGACACTCACCCCCCTTTTGATTGAAGAGATAGTAGATGTGAGGGATTCAGAGCAGATAGACATCAGAGGGCATGCGATCCTCTTCGATTCTGGAGTCCTTGCTAAGGTGCCATATGATATAAAGCTCAATACAACTCTCGCACTTTTGGATGTCGCAGGTGCTGCACCTCAGACTGAGAGACTCGTCAAAAGTGGAGACAGGATATACATAATAGGTGCAGGAAAATCGGCAGTGCTCTGCGCAGCAGCGATCAGAAAAAAACTTAACAATGATTGTTCGATCTCTGTATCAGCTACAAAACAGGAGAGTCTCGACGCGTTCAAAGAGCTTGGACTCTGCAACCATGCATTCATAGCAAATGCGCTTAAGCCGACAGAGGTGCTGGATGTTATGACCGATTTCACAAATGGCCACATGTGCGATCTCGTCATCAACACCGCGAACGTCGAAGGGACAGAGCTCGCCTCAGTCCTCACATGCAGACAGGGGGGGAAGGTTTACTTTTTCAACATGGCGACTAATTTTCAAAAAGCAGCGCTCGGAGCCGAAGGGGTTGGAATGGATGTTGAGATGATAATCGGAAACGGCTATGCTGCTAACCACGCCGAAGTGACGCTTGATCTCTACAGGACAATGCCGGCGGTAAAAAAGTGGTTCGATAAAAAATTTGGGGGAGTGAATGAGTGATAAGCTAACGTCCGTATATCAAAGGAGAAAAAAACTTTGGAAAGATGCAACACCAGGCGAGTGGAACGACTGGCAATGGCAGATCAAGAATAGAATCACAGATGTTAACAATCTCTCGAAGGCCATAAAATTAACAGCTAAAGAAAAGGCTGATATCAACAAGGCCATAAAACATTCCAGGTTTCAGCTGACCCCATATTGCCTCTCCCTCATCGATGAGAATGACCCCTTCTGTCCAATTCGTCTTCAGGCCATCCCCAGCATAAAAGAGATAGAGCCGGGAAAGGGTGATATCTATGATCCGCTGGCTGAGGACAGAGATTCTCCAGTTGAAGGTCTGGTGCATCGCTATCCCGACAGGGCGCTCTTTCTTGTTTCTGAAGTCTGCTCGATGTATTGCAGGTTCTGCACGCGTCGTCGTCATGTCTTGAATCGTGACGATAAGGCGATGTGGCAGAGATATAACAAGGCCTTCAACTATATAGAAAAACACAAGGAGATTCGCGATGTGATAATCTCCGGCGGCGACGCCCTTATGCTCTCAGATGAAAAGCTCGAAGAGGTGATAGCGAGGGTAAGAAAAATTTCACATGTGGAGATCATTAGAGTCGCATCGCGTACGCCATGCGTGATGCCCCAGAGGATTACAGATGCACTTGTGAATATGCTAAAAAAATATCAGCCGATATATTTCATGACTCATTTCAACCATCCTTACGAGATCACCGATGCCGCAAAAACAGCGTGTGAAAAAATTACAGATGCGGGAATACCTTTATTCAACCAATCGGTCTTGTTGAGAAAGATAAATTCAGATCCGATGATAATGAAGAAGTTAATGCATAAACTTCTGAAGATCCGGGTGAAACCTTATTACATCTATCAGTGCGATCCTGCTCAAGGAATCGAACATTTCAGAACACCTGTTGCCAAAGGGATCGAAATCATGGAATACCTCAGGGGGCATACATCCGGACTCGCTCTGCCAACTTTAGTCCTCGACGCCCCCGGCGGCGGAGGAAAGATTCCTATCATGCCCAACTACCTGCTCACCATGACGGTGGATGCTGCAGTTGTGAGAAATTATAGAGGGATGATGAGCGTTTATATCAACCCGCTCAACGTAGATTGCAGCTGTTCAACGACTGAAAAGATAGAAAGAGGTCTGACAAAAGAATCTCCTAAGGACAGGGTGTTCTTAGATATGCTGGAAGGCAAAAGAGTGATGTTGGAACCTAAAATATGAAAGGCGTATATAGCATATGGCATGTAGCATATGGTAAAAGCCTCGTTAAACGAGATTTTCCATATACTATATGCTATATGCCATATGCGGTTTTAAAATGGCTTATAACAAACTGAATTTAGACAGGGATAAGATAGACAGCTGCCGCCATCTGGCGAAGAGAATAGTCTCGCCTGTCCAGAAGTATATCAAGCACCATTCGACCACATCTATCGAGAGGACAGTCTTAAGAATCCTAGGTGTTGAAGGGGCGCTCGATGAGATGCCATATGTCAATCTCATCGTCGACAAGTTGGATAGAGATTGTTTAAGGCGCGGAATTGCACAGTGGTTTGGAAAAGCACTTGTTCATACAGGTATGAGCGTTAACGATCTGGCAAAGGCTGTAGCAAAAGGGGAAGTAAATCTTAAGGATGCTGAAAAGGTGCCGCGCGAAAAGATGATTTCAGCTGTCGAGCCTCTCATCCGTGATGGCATCTCAAAATTCGATGGCTGTAAGAGGAGAAAGGAACACCTCCTTGCAAAATTCAAAGGCACAAAGACGCCGCTCAAATATGTTATAGTAGCGACCGGAAATATCCATGACGATGCCGCGCAGGCTGTCGCAGCGGTCGAGGCAGGCGCCGACATCATTGCGGTGATAAGGGCCACAGCCCAATCCCTCCTCGACTATGTGCCTGAAGGGATCACGACAGAGGGATTCGGTGGAACATTTGCAACACAGGCTAATTTCAAGGTCATGCGTCAGGCGCTCGATGATATCGGCAAAAAAGTAGGTCGCTTCATCCGATTGACTAATTACTCCTCAGGGCTTTGCATGTCGGAGATCGCCGCTGTAGCCGCGTTCGAAAATCTCGACATGGTCCTCAATGACTCCATGTACGGCATACTCTTTCGGGATATCAACATGAAGCGCACATTTATCGACCAGTATTTTTCAAGGTTGATCTGCGCACGTTCACAGATCACCATAAACACGGGAGAGGATAATTACCTGACGACGACCGATGCCTTTCGAAACGCCCATCACGTTTTGACGAGCCAGTTCATAAATGAGCAGTTCGCCCTTCATTCAAATCTGACTTTCGATCTCATGGGGCTCGGACATGCATTTGAAATCGATCCCAACATCGAAGATGGCTTTCTCTATGAGTTAGCACAGGCCGAGATGGTCAGGGAGATCTTTCCGAGATGTCCTATAAAATATATGCCTCCCACGAAATACATGACAGGCGACATCTTCTTCGGAAATGTTCTCGACGCCATGTTCAATATCGTTGGAGTTATGACGGAGCAATCGATACAGCTTCTGGGAATACCGACTGAGGCGATTCACAATCCTCATCTTCAGGATCGACACTGGGCGATCAAGAACGCAAACTACATCTTCAACAGCGCAAGACACTTAGGAGATGAGATAACCTTCAACCCAAACGGAAAGATAGCAAGGCGCGCACACACAGTCCTCGACAACGTTCATAAATATCTGAAACGAATTGAGGGCACAGGTCTCATGAAAGCAATATCCACAGGAATGTTCGCGGAAATCGAGCGCGATGAAAATGGCGGAAAAGGTTTGAATGGCGTCTTTCAAAAGGCCAGAGACTACTACAATCCGGCACTGGAGATGTTGAAATGATAAAAATCAATCCAAAAAAGATAAGGGCTTATGGCGACAGGCTTGACGATAGCATTGTTCAACTCTCTTTTACTCTACCTGTAAAACCATCATTGCAGGCAAAAGAGGCAGCACGAATGTATGTAAAAAAAATGGGACTCACCAACATCAATGTGGCATTTATGGAGGATCTTGGTGGAGGATTTACGACATTCGTCATTTACGCAAATTCAAAGGAGAGCATAGACATTACCAAAATTCACGTTCCAAAAGTTGAATACCAGCATTTTAAATACAAGGAACTTGCGGAATACATGCAGGATCATCTGAAGGAACCTATCATCGTCGTCGGAGCTACCACAGGAAGCGACGCCCATACAGTCGGCCTCGATGCGATCATGAACATGAAGGGATATAACCACGACTACGGTCTGGAGCGCTATCCGTTATTCAAGGCTTATAATTTAAGAAGCCAGCTCAGTAACAAGGAATTGATCGAGAAGGCCGCTCAGTTAAAAGCTGACGTAATCCTCATATCTCAGATCGTCACTCAGCGCGACGCGCACATCGCCAACCTGAAGGAATTCAAAAAAATCGTTAAAGAGAACAAAGATCTTTCAAAAGACCTTATAACGATAACAGGTGGGCCTCGCATGGATCATATTCAAGCGGTAAAGCTTGGGTTTGATGCGGGCTTTGGACCGGGAACCCTTCCATCCCAGGTTGCGAGCTTTATCGTACATGAATATATGAAGAGAAAAGGAATCGCATACGTCTCGCACAAACAAGAAAAAACTGTAAAGGATGAAACAAAAAAAGAGTCTCATCCCAGAAGGCGTGTGAGGAGATGGGGAAAAAGATAAATAAATTAATCATAACAGCCGCGATAACCGGCGCTGAAACTACAAAGGAGATGAATCCAAATCTTCCGGTGACTGCTGAAGAACAGGCTAAAGAAGCCAGGGAATGCGTAAAAGCAGGTGCCGCGATCATTCATCTTCATGTGAGAGATAGTAAGGGAAACCCATCACAAAAAATTGCGGATTTTAAAAGATCGATAGAGGCAATAAATGATTCATGCGATCCTCGTCCTATCACCCAGATTTCAACCGGCGGTGCAGTCGGCGCTTCTATCGAAGATCGCATTAAACCCATTGTCAAACTCAAACCTGAATTCGCATCCCTAAACATCGCATCGATGAATTTTGGTGAAGATGTCTTTATCAATCATCCAAAGGATGTAAAAAAACTGGCCACTACTTTGAAAGACCTGAACGTCGCTTACGAAGTTGAAGTTTACGACGCGGGACATATCGAAAGTGCAAAGAGGTTGGCAAAGAAGGGGGTCATCAGAACGCCTATTCACTACCAGTTTGTGTTGGGAGTTCATGGTGGCATGAGTGGAGATCTTCGAAATTTGAATTTTCTAATAGATTCGATAGATGAGGGGGATACCTGGAGTGTGGCCGGCATCGGCAGATATGAATATCCTCTGGCCGTAGAAGCGGTTAAGCGCGGAGGCTTTGTCCGCGTTGGCTTCGAGGATAATATATATTATGAAAAAGGCGTGCTTGCAAAAAGCAACTCCCAGTTGGTAGAAAGGATCTCTCGCCTCGCAAACGAATTGAAAAGGGAGATCGCAACCCCCGATGAGGCGAGGAAGATGTTAAATCTCAAAAGTCGCATGTAGCATGTGGTATGTGGTTTGTAGAAAAGCTCGTTTAACGAGGTTCTTACCACAGGCTACATGCTACATGCCACATGCGGTTTATTTATGAGTGGAATCGGAATCATAATCAATCCCTATTCGCGTGCGAACCGGTCGAATCCAAAACGAGCTGAGCAGTTTGGATTCATCGTCGGCGATAGGGGTACCTGTCACCGGACGAAGGACCTCAAAGATGTTGAGCGCCTCGCGAGGGAGTTCAAAGAACGTGGCGTTGAGATCCTTGGAATTTCAGGCGGAGATGGCACAAACCATGTGACTCTCTCCACATTCCTCGATGTCTATGGGGATGAACCACTTCCGAAGATCGCGTTCTTGCGTGGCGGCACGATGAACAATCTCGCAAACGAGCTTGGAATAAAGGGTAAATCCGAAAAAATCCTCTCCAACCTCATACTCAAATATCACCACGGGGATAAACTCAACGAGCGTGATATCAACCTGATGAAGATAAACGGGAAATATGGTTTCATATTCGGCATGGGTGTCGTCACCGAATTCACAAAAGTCTATCATTCCAAAGATGGATATCCCTCCCCTCAGCGCGCTGCCTGGATTCTGTTACACTGTATTCTGTCCGGCATCATAAATGGAAAGTTCGTAGGGAGGCTGGCGCGGCGTTTTGAAGCGGATATCTTCTGTGACGGTAAAAAAACGCCATTCGTGAATTGGACGATGCTAGTCGCCGGCACCATAAAAAATTTGGGTTTAGGCTTCAACGCCATAGCAAGGGCATATGAGGACCCTGAAAAATTTCATTTCATCGGGATGTCAGATACTCCGAGAGGAATTATAAAACAATTTCCGCGCGCGCTGATGTCGAAGCCTTTCAATTCAGAACATTTTTTTGATGAGATCTGCAAAGAGCTTGTCATAAAGCTCCCCAAAGAGATGACCTACACAATCGACGGCGATATGTTTGATGATAAAGAGATTAAGATAACGCTGGGCCCAAAGATCAGGTGTATAATTCCTTAAAAAACCGCATGTAGCATATGGCATATGGTCAAAGGCTCGATTTAATAGATTTTACCCATATACTATATGCAATATGCTATATACGCCTTTTCTTTTAAAACTTATAATGAAACATCGGACCGAATGACCAGCCGAAGACTGTGGTGCCGGAGAAAACCAGCACGTGCATGTTCGTGTCCGCGCCTACCGCCATGTTGTCGTTGATATGATATGTGAATCCCACGCCCGGAATGGCAATATCGACCGCCGCTTTACTCGATGTGTTTATGGCAAAACCGACACCTGCCGTACCATAGATCGTCCAGTCCGCCGCTATATCATAATAATATCCAACCTTTGGAACGAATGAGAACACGCCATAATCGAAATCTGTATGCGTATCGAAGCGCAAACCCAGTCCGATCCTGTCCCACACAAAATACTTTCCATCGATGCCGACATTCATATTGAGCTTTGGGCTCTTGTTGGCAACTGTGAGACCAGCTGTGCCGGCCAGATCGACATCCCCTTTTGCATAGCGAGGCATGCCATCATAAGAGAGAGCCGACTGGGATAACAAAACAGAGAGACAAAAAACGATTGCGATAATCTTCTTCATAAATTGTTCCTTTCAGGTCACAATGGAATAGAGAATCCTGATGAGAGAGTCAATACAAAAGGGGATTAGATATTTGACTTCAAACCGTCACTAAGTTATCCCCGCTTTACTTAAGAAGGAGCAGACTCATGGACTTTGATAAAAAAATCATCGATCAGATAATCGAAAAGTACGGCTCGGACAAATCGGCGACGATTCCGATTTTGCAGGCCATTCAGGCTAAATACAGCTATGTCCCCAAAAAGGCTATAGAGTATGTCAGCCAAAAGACCGGCATTCCGGAGGCCGGGATCTACGGCGTTACTACGTTCTATGCCCAGTTCAAGATGGAGCCGCAGGGCAAACATCACATCAAGGTATGCCACGGCACCGCCTGTCACGTCGCAGATGCGAATAGCATCTCCGAAACGCTTGCCGATATTTTAGAGGTTCCGGTTGGGGGTGGCACGACCGAGGACAAGCTATTTACAGTTGAAAAGGTCGCGTGTCTCGGCTGTTGTTCACTCGCCCCTGTCATGATGGTCGACGATAGCGTCTTCGGAAAGCTCGATCGCAAACAGATCGAAAAAATCATCAAAGACTTTCGCGAGCACGGTGGAAGGGCTGCAGAGAAGTTTGAATTTGAAGGTTTGAGCCTCGATAAGGCTAGCGAAGTGAAGGAGATTCTGATCGGCATGGGGAGCTGCGGCATCGCGGCCGGCGCTAGCGCGATTGAAAGCTATCTTAACAAAATCAAAGAACATTTTAAGTGCGATTTCAATATCAAGCATGTCGGCTGCATGGGGATGTGCCATCAGGAGCCTATGATAGAAGTGATCGAACGATCACAGTCATCTTGCCCCTCTCCCCTTGCGGGAGAGGGTGATGCCTGCCGTTCAGGCAGGCATGGGAGAGGGGGAAGGCGCACACTCTACGGCAGCGTCGATCTTGTGACTGTTAAAAAAATCGTCGCCGAGCATGTAGGTGCTGGAAATGTTTTGACTGACAAGATCATTCCCCTAGAAGAGAATGCGTTTCTAAAAAAACAAAAACACATCGTTTTGGAAAACTGTGGTCGCATCGATCCAGAAAAAATTGAGGAGTATGAAGCAGTTCACGGTTATGAGGCCTTGAAAAAAGTCTTGAAGGATATGACTCAGGATGTGGTGATAGACGAAGTGATAAAGTCAGGCCTTCGCGGTCGTGGAGGCGGTGGATTTCCGACCGGCCTTAAATGGAGCTTCACAAAAAAGGCAACGGCTGACGAAAAATATATCATCTGCAACGCTGACGAGGGTGACCCGGGTGCGTTTATGGATCGTTCTGTTTTAGAGAGCGATCCCCATCGCGTTATCGAGGGTATGATCATCGCCTCATTCGCGATAGGTGCAACTCACGGCTATATCTACTGCCGCGCTGAGTATCCACTTGCAGTCAAACGCCTTAACAAGGCGATCGAACAGGCGATATCAAAGGGCTATCTCGGAAAAAATATTCTTGGCAGCTCTCACTCGTTTGAGATCAAGGTCAAGGAAGGGGCTGGCGCGTTTGTCTGCGGCGAGGAGACGGCGCTCATTGGATCAATCGAGGGTGATCGCGGCATGCCCAAAATCAGACCTCCATTTCCCGCACATAAGGGACTCTTTGGGAAGCCGACCAACATCAACAACGTCGAGACATTTGCCAATGTCCCGTGGATTATTCGTCATGGTGCCCAGGCCTATGCAAAGATGGGAACAGAGAAGAGCAAGGGTAGCAAAGTCTTTGCCCTGGCTGGCGACATCAAAAATGGCGGCCTTGTCGAGGTGCCGATGGGGATGAGTCTGAATGAGGTTGTAAACGATGTCGGAGGAGGCACCTCATCGGGTAGACCGGTTAAAGCCGTTCAGCTGGGCGGCCCATCCGGTGGATGTATCCCAGCAAGACTCATGGACACAATTGTCGATTACGATGCGGTTACTGCTACCGGCGCGATCATGGGATCGGGCGGTATGGTGGTGATGGATGAGTCGAACTGCATGGTCGATATCGCGAAGTTCTTTTTGAATTTCACACAGAACGAATCATGCGGAAAGTGCACATTTTGCAGAATCGGCACCAGGCGCATGTTGGAGATACTGGAGCGCATCACAGATGGCAAAGGCAAAGATGGAGATATAGAACTCTTAGAGGAGTTGGCTGTTCGGATCAAGGATGCAAGCCTGTGTGGGCTCGGCCAAACCGCACCGAATCCGGTTTTGACTACGATCAAATATTTTCGTGATGAATACGAAACTCATATTAAAAATAAAAAATGTCCGGCAGGAAAGTGCCGTGCGCTAATTTCATATGTTGTGATTCCAGAAAAGTGCATCGGCTGCACAGCCTGCAAACGAGTCTGTCCATACGATGCAGTTGAGGGTGAGGTAAAAAAGGTACATAAGATTCTGGACGACAAGTGCACAAGGTGCGGAGCATGTTATAAGGCATGTCCGGTGGAGGCAATAAAAAGAGATTAAGAGCGTAGGAGCTTATCGAAGGGCGTGGTAATCGCTCCTATTGCAAAACCCCGAGATCGCCACGTCGGCCTAAAGGCCTCCTCGCGATGACAAGGGATGGGGATTATCAAGCTCTTACGGAGGATAAATGAAAGTTACTATCAACGAAAAACAATTAGATGCTTCAGTCGGCGAAACTATTTTGAGCGTCGCACAAAGAAATAACATCGAAATCCCAACTCTGTGTTATCAAAACGAGCTCAAGCCTTTCGCCTCGTGCTTCATCTGTGCGGTTGAGGTCGAGGGGATGAATCGACTGGTGCCATCGTGCGCAACGCCGGTTTCCGATGGAATGGTAATTCACACTGAGAGTGATCGCGTGAAGGCATCACGCAAGATGTGTGTAGAGCTTCTCTTCTCAGATCATGTCGGCGATTGTCATGGGCCGTGTCAGGTGAGTTGTCCTGCAGGTATCGATATCCCGGGCTTTATCTCGCTGCTCGCAAGTGATCGCGAAGCAGAGGCGCTCAAACTCATCAAAGAGACAATGCCGATGCCGGCGGCGTTGGGTCGCATCTGTCCGCGGCCCTGCGAAGGTGAGTGTCGTCGCGCGTGTGAGGATGATCCGGTTTCGATCTGCTATTTGAAGCGTTACGTTGCAGACTACGATTTAAAACTTTCAGCACCATATATTCCCCAAGTTTCAGCAGACACCGGTAAAAAAGTTGCGGTGATAGGCTCTGGCCCGGCAGGTTTAGCTGCTGCATTTTATCTTCGCATCAATGGCTATGCTGTCGATGTTTTCGATGCGCATGAAGAGGCTGGCGGCATGCTCAGATACGGCATTCCTGGATATCGCTTGCCGAGGGATGTGCTCGCCAAAGAAATCGGTCTCATCGAAAAGATGGGTGTGACGATTACGCAGAATGCAAAGATCGGGAAAGATCGATCGCTTAAAAAACTGGTCGACAATTATGATGCGCTCTTTTTGGCGATCGGCTGTCAATCATCATCCGGCATGCGAGCCGATGGTGAGAATAGCGAAGGCGTTGTGCCCGGCATTTCGTTTTTAGAGAATGCTGCGTGTGGAAATGAGATAGATGTTGGAGATCGCGTTGTAGTAGTCGGCGGAGGAAACACCGCTGTCGATTGCGCACGCACCAGTCTGCGTTTGGGCGCTAAGGAAGTTGTCATGCTCTACAGAAGAACGCGCGCGGAGATGCCGGCCGATGCGATTGAAATCGAAGCAGCTGAAGAGGAGGGTATTAAGTTTGAATTTTTAGCCGCGCCAACAATGATCGAACGTGTCGATGACAGACTGAAAATTACATCTATAAGAATGGGACTCGGAGAGTCAGATGCGAGCGGCCGACGTCGCCCAGTGCCAAAAAAGGGCAGCGAATTTGAAATGGATACCTCTCTCATGATTTCGGCAATAGGTCAGCGCGTTGAGAGCAGGGAGCTCGGTCTTGACGAGCTCAAAATTAAAATGACCGATTGGGGAACGATCATTGCCAACAATGACTCGTTGCAGACGACCAATCCAAAGATCTTCTCAGGCGGCGATTGCGTCACCGGCGCGGACATTGCAGTGAGAGCGATTGAAGCAGGACGTCGTGCGGCAACGGCGATCGACCAATTTTTGAAGAATGAAAAGGTTGTCGGTATTCCTGCACATTATGTTCATAAGATTGCAGAGGAACGCGACAAGACTCCGAAGGATGTTTTGGAAAAAATTTTTGAAGGGATAGAGAAGAGAAAAAAGGAGCGAATGGAGGAGTTGAAGGCGGGCAAGAGAATAAAAAGCTTTGATGAGGTCGAACAGGGCTTTACATCGAAGCAGGCAAAGAAGGAGGCCGAGCGTTGCCTTGCCTGCGGCTGTCGTTCGTATGAGTCGTGTACGATGAGAAGATTAGCTGATACTTACAAAGCAGATCCAAAGAGATGGCTCGGATCGATCCGAGAATTTCATGTCGACGAATCTCATGAAAAAATTCGTTACGAATCTCACAAGTGCATCATGTGCGGGTCGTGTATCCGTGTCTGTTCCGAGGTGAAGCATCTCGATGCGTTAGGATTTGTATGGCGTGGATTTCCAGCCAGGATGCGGCCACAGATGGAAAAGCCGTGGAAGTTATCGACATGTGATGCCTGCCTCAAATGTGTTCCGATGTGTCCTACCGGCGCAATCTCCCTCAAAGTCACCCCCGGTGAAGACTCTCTCGCTCGCATGAAGGGTAAAGACGCGAGTAAGGATGTATCTAAAGAAAGTGTTTGAGTGTAGAAGTATAGGAGTGTTTAAGTTGTTAAAATCCTTGCTATCATACAATAGTTGATCTAGTACCGTGATAATTAAATTTACGAAGCGCTAGAAGTCCAGATTATGAGTGACCCCCTTCACCAAATTTTGCTGCTCTTCGGAATGGCCATGTTCTTTGGCCTCACCGGTGGCAAGATATTCCGTTACTTTAAAATTCCACAGGTCGTGGGATACATCATTATAGGAATCATATTGGGGATGTCGGGTCTTGGCATCTTTGACAAGGACACGATCCGTGAACTGGGACCGTTTACGAATTTTGCGCTGGGGCTGATCGGCTTCATGATTGGCGGCGAACTTAAATTTTCGACATTTAAAAAATATGGAAAGAGCATCATAACGATTATGCTGTTCGAAGGCATGTTCGCGTACTTACTCGTCGGCGCCGCATGCTATATTTTTACCAGGAACATAGCTCTGTCGATTCTTTTGGCCGCCCTCTCGTCCGCTACGGCCCCTGCAGCAACCGCCGATGTGATATGGGAATATAAGGCGAAGGGTGTCCTCTCCGCGACCGTACTTGCGATCATCGCACTCGATGACGGCCTCTCTCTAATGCTCTATGGTCTCTCCAAGGTCTTTGCAGAGAGCGCCATCACCGGTAAATCATTTTCAATCCTTCATTCCCTCGGGCACCCGATCTTAGAACTTGGATCTTCATTGCTGCTTGGGGCACTAACAGGCGTCATTATCAATTTTGTCATAAAAAGAATTCATGAGGTGACTGAAAAAGAACACCTCCTCGTAACCTCTCTGGGAGCGATCCTTATTACGAGCGGTGTCGCCTCAATCTTCAATCTCGATCTGATACTCTGCAACATGGCGCTTGGAATGACACTCATCAATATAAACCCCAAGCGCAGCCAACAATTATTTGCAATGACAAAACAGATCGCCGCCCCTGTATATGTGATATTCTTTGTGCTCATCGGCGCGAGATTGCAGGTCAATGCGCTCGCCGGCATGGGAGCTGTAGGTGGCATCTATCTCATCTTCCGAACTTTGGGAAAAGTTTCGGGTTCATATGTTGGTGCGATCGTTGCCAAAGCGGACATCAAGGTAAAAAGGTATTTAGGCACGTGCCTCTTTTCGCAAGCGGGTGTGGCTATCGGACTTGCGATTGCCATATATCAAAATTTTAGCAAGATGGGGCCTCAGGGAGAGGCGATTGGGTTAAGTATTTTAAATATAATCACTGCAACAACCTTCGTCGTTCAGATGATAGGCCCCTCCTGTGTCAAATGGTCGATTGGCAAGGCGGGTGAAATCGGCAGAGAGGTGAATGAGGAGGATATACTAAATAAGTATAAAGTCTCCGAAATAATGGCCGAAAATCCGACCGTCATAAGCGAGAAGGATGATTACAATGCTGTGATGAAAAAATTGAAGGAGAGCGAATTTGTCTACTTTCCTGTCGTAGATATTAAAAATAATTTTAAAGGGATTATTCAGCTTGACCATATTCGATCTATACTCTTTGAAGAGGAGCTTAATCCGTTGATCAAGGCGGTCGATATGATGGTAACTGATGCGAGCCCAGTTTTACCCAGTGATAAACTTTTAAAAGCTTCACAGCTTTTCGATTTTGAAGAATATGACTACCTTCCCGTCCTCAACAAGCAGGGAAAGCTTGAAGGCGTCCTGCCAAGAAGATCGCTGAAAAAATTTATTAAAAGAAAGCTTTGGGAAGCGGAAGTTGGCTGAGAACCTGTCACTCAACAACATTGCTGATCGGAATTACACCGATATCTTTTATTAAAGATACATCTTCAAAGAGCCGTTTTTTATTGTTCGCATATAGCACAGTTCCCGTGATGGCCTTCATAAAGTAGTTGGCAAACATCCATATTAGGGAAATTGCCAACATGATCTCTGCCTTGCTCACCTCGCCGGATGCTATCACGTCGCCACTTATATAGGGGCTCATCAGAGCTACCATCGCAACGTTGGTTGTTCCTAATCCTCCGGGGGTTATTGGCAAAGAACCGATGATAAAAACAATCGGAATATAACAAAGAATTTTAATGAAAGGAATTGTGACTCCAAACGTCTTCACAGCCAAATACATTCCAATCAATATCATCATATGAAGCGGCAGTCGCATCAGACAGACCTTCATGTAATCACTGACGGTCGCCTTTCTAAATACGGCGAACGCCTTTTTTGATCGTACCCAGTGCATAGCACCGTTCAAAATCTTCACCCTGATCAACCGATCAAACCAACCTCTCCAAAAACCTATCCACAAAATCAAGGAGAGATAAAGAATCAGAGAAATCATGCGAACATATTCTCCAAAATCGATTCCATTATAAGTGATGTGCTGCAGAAATGTGCCGAGAAAGGCGAAATTGATAAGCCAGAATAGATCGATGACGATCATAAAAAAGAAGATGCTGAGCGATTGGGAGATCGGAATTTTGTAACGGCGCTTTAAGTAGTAAGCAAATGTCGCTTGGCTTGCCGCATAATTGATCACCATTATCAGATAGGTGATGCCTCTGCCTAATATCACGTCCTTTAATTTTACCGGCTTCGAAAACAACTTCACAGTTCTCGTGATAACCACACTGTCAAACAGATACATAACAAAAAAATATACTACCGCGAATAAAGAAAAATGTAATAATTTCAGGTGCTTAGTCGCCCCCCATATCTTAGAGGGAGGGTACTCCCTAAAGATGAAGAAAAAGATGAGAATCGTAACAATCCAGGGTGCGATATCTTTTATTTTAAAAAGCACGTTTTTCATAAAATAGTTAGCAACTTTTCTGAGGCATATGCCGATAAGTAGTATGCAAGCTAGATACGATTCTAGCGTAAGTCAAACGAAATAAAGCTTTGGCGAGGCAGGGGAGAAGGAGATATTCCTCGCCACCTCAATCCCCCAACTCCTTCCCCCAAAATTTTGGCCCGGGCCGCAAGGCTCGGGCCTTCTTTTTGCTCACCTCAGCCTCTATAATTCAAACCCAGCAAATACAGTTCTTTCGAATGTTTGCGCGTAGCGGGCGGAACAACCTGAACGACCTTTTCAAATTTAGATTGTAACAATTTTCTAAACTCTAACACCTCCTGACCTGAAAAAATCTTCGCTATAAAACTCCCCTTAATTTTTAATAGAATTTGTGCGACCTCGAACGCAACCACGCAAAGCTCATATGAAAGGTATGCATCCTTGAAAGCAACTCCCGATGTATTTGGCGCCATGTCAGAGACTACCAAATCGATATCCCCTCCCGCCTCGACCTTCAGTCTTTCAATGATAGCATCATCCTCCATCGACCCTTGAATAAATTTGACATTGGGTGGAAGCTCGATTTTCAAAGGCAAAAGATCAACGCCTACCACCTTTCCAGACTCCCCTACCATCTGAGATAGCTCAATCAGCCAGCCGCCGGGAGCGCATCCCAAATCGACTATCTTCTGTCCTCTTTTTATCAGCGAAAATCGCCTCTGAAACTCGACCAGCTTATAGGCCGCCCGGGAGGCCTTTCCCTCCTCTTTTGCCTTTCTGTAATAATGGTCTTTTCTGTCGTATGCCATAGCGAAAATTATACCCCAAACGCTTGATTTTGAGGGGTTGATACCCCATCTATCTCTAGCACCTTACAGTAAAAAACTAGTAATTTCAAGTATATATAAATGGGAAAGTTGGCAAAGGAATTGCAAATAGAACAGGCGAAGACTTAAGGAGGCAATATGGTTAACAGCATCAATGTAAAAAATTTGGGATTATCGATAATAACGGGAATAGCTGAAGGTAGGTCTATTCAGGAGCTCTTACCCCAAGAGGGGCTTAAAACCACTCCACAAAAACTTTCTGACAAATACAAATCAACTCAAACAGGTTCCGCTGCAAGGTTTAGTAACGACGCAAAGGCTTATGTAGAGGGAAAATCCCCCGAATTCCGACTGGCACACCTTCTGGCAATACTTCACAAAGAGGGAAAATTTGGACTGGCAGGCAAAATATTAAAGGCTGCTCTTGAGAATGTTTATGCTACCGAAAATGGAGGCAAGGTCTCTTCACAGCTCTGGACAAAGGAAAAAGTCACAAAAGTCTTTGAAATCCTTAGAAAAAATGAAATTCCCATTACCAGCCATCCTATGGTTAGAGAGACCTTGGGAGAGAGAGATTTGAATCTATTGGCCAACCAGATCACAAGAGAGGCTAACAAAAATATCGAATACGCATCAGTGGACTTTGAAATTGACAATTTGACCGATAAAGAAATTTGGGCCCGCATTGATGCAAGCCAATATGCGCCTGAAATCCTGGATAGAGGGGCAGCGCGAATTTTCAAAAATACAAAAAAGTCTGCAATCTGCTAAAAACTTACATCTGACAAAAAAATAACTAATCGGGATAGGAGCAAGGAGCATCAGTGATGACACCCCTTGCAACCCCCCGTTGCACGTAGCGTGCGGGTTTCCCGCACTACGCGCTACAAGCAGACGTTGCCCCACGAAGCTGTTTTGATGTAAACAACTTTCCT
>JBDRGF010000154.1:0-7895 GCA_043818055.1 Pseudomonadota bacterium
TGAAAAATATAAATCTGAAAAGCTCAAAAACAACGAAGAGACAAAAATATGGAAAAACAGACAAAATATTGTCCTTTAAAAACAAGAAGTTAAAAACAGCCTCAAAAAAAGTACACTTTTTGGCCGGTTAATAGGCAACTAATTTGCTCCGATAACCGATAAGAATGAAAACAACTTGAAAAAGGAGATGAGATGATTTCACAACTTGCAAAATTTAATGGATTATATGTTGAACAACAGGCGAATCTATTAGGCATAAAACCATATGTGATCTGGCCTAGAGATGCCAACATGACCTCAACATTTCCAAGATTCCAAAAAGATGTTGAGAGAATTTGTGCATACGCAGAAAACAGAAGGCCTCTCTTTTACAGGTATAGCTCAGCCGGAATCGATCATCCATTTAAAGCAGCATATAAATTGAGAGTCGACGGTCATCCTTTTTCGAGAAATCTAATGCTCTTATGCAACAACAGTGATGAAGCTCAACGAGTCACCTCTGAGCTAGAGGAATTTTCACAGAACCCATCACAATTCGGATTCCTTCATACTTCTTATGCGACAACACTACCCATGATTAAAGAAGCGCATGCCTTAACAGTTCATGGAAGAGAAATTTTTGAAAAAATTGTAACAGGCGATATCCATCAGCTGATGTTTGAAAACACAACGAATCCAGGATGCCTTAAAGGTATTATTAAAGATATCGATACCGCATTTTCGCTTAAAATCATGGAATCCTTTAAAAGAAGACCGGCAACAGGCATTATGATCTATCTTCTTTCATCCCAAGAGAATGAGCGCATGTTGATCACATCTTGTCGTATGCCCGATTCACTCTCCAATGCTATTCTATGCAAAACCCCTCCAAAAACTCCGATTGAAACACAAGAAAACAGCGATTACAAATTTTACGGCATTTCCGACCCATATCGCGATCCCCCATATACCTCTCTGAGACTCTTTGATGGGGAAGAGACGCTTGAAGATAGAACAGAGAATTTTCCACCGGCAGAACATAAAATTTCCCACTTCAGCAACATTCCCAATACCAATCTCCCATCTCTCTTCATTCCCCGCTTTTCAAGGGCATTTCATGATATCATTCTAAGGACAACGCACCTCTCTCTCCACCTAGTTTTAAGCAATCTCACATTTCATGAGTATCTTGAAAGAATAAAATCATACATTTTAAAGGCTGGAAAGGACTTAGATCTAACCATCAGGGCGGAGAATATTACTTTAAAAGAAGATAGATCATAGAACTTATGCCAGCAACCCAGCAATATACCGCGAACCAGTGAAATGAACGGCGGCGGATGATGGCTAGCAGCCCCTTGATAGCTGCAACACCTACAGCGCAGGAGATGGCGGTGCCAATGACGACAGCAATAAGATTATCCTTTGAGAGCTCTGAGAGGTCGCCGATCTTTAAAATTGAAGCACCCAATATCGCAGGGACTGCCAGCAAAAAGGAGAAGCGGGCGGCGAGATCGCGATTGAGTCCACTATAGATGGCTGCCGATATGGTCGAACCGGAACGCGATATGCCAGGAATTATTGCAAGGGCCTGAGAAAAACCTATTATCAACGAACGAGTGAGTCCTATCCTTTCAACGCCAAGCCCATCCCCTTTAATGTATTTAGTGAACCAGAGGATCACGCCAGTTATGATCAGCATGAATGATGCTGATAGAGGATTTCCAAATAGTCCGTCGAAAAAATCCTCAAAGAGTACACCGATCAGACCTGCCGGAATAGTTGCTATGACTAAAAAGAGAAAGAGTCTCCTCGAATCCTTTGGAGAAAATGCACTCACAGAAGTTGTCATCTTTGGAGCGAAGATGGCAGTGATCATTCCTGCAAGCTCACGCCAAAAGACAAAGATTACAGCCAACAGCGTGCCGAAGTGGAGGCAGACATCAAATGCAAGAAGCTGACCCCCTTCAAGTTCGACGCCTAAAAAATGCTGGGCGAGAACGAGATGGCCGGAGCTCGATACAGGCAGAAATTCCGTCGCCCCCTGAAGGGCACCTAAAAGAGAGGCTTTTAAGATGGATAGCTGTGACATGATAAAAATAAAAAGGCGTACCAGCGGGGACGACGAGATTCGAACTCGCAACTTCCGCCGTGACAGGGCGGTGCTCTAACCAGTTGAACTACGTCCCCGCTGATACGCCAAAAGAGAATGCTCCAGTGCCATTTTTTCAAAAAATATGCAACAACTTTACACTATTCACTAAACACTATGCACTATGCACTAAAAACTGCCTTTATTGTGGGCGGTGCAGGATTTGAACCTGCGACCCTCCGCGTGTAAGGCGGATGCTCTCCCGCTGAGCTAATCGCCCTCTCAAACCAAATGCCGCAGATGCCTAGCAACAATTGAACCTAAGAGCAATATAAAATTACACTCGGCTATTTCATTAATTCCAAGGCGGTCTGCATCGTGTTGATCATCAAACGTTTTCGCTTGTTCGGATCTTGCATCGCATCGACAATTTTATCCTTCGCATCATTGATAAGAATACCCCCAACGATTGCCTCTTCAAATGCTTCCTGAATTTCGTCGCGCTGTTTCACATTAAATCTGTATCTGACGAGATATCCATCTATATCGTCATGGGCTTCCACGCGGTTTTTGTCCCATTTGGACTTCTTCTCTTTATTCCACTTTGAGTATCCGGGAGGATATCCCTTATTTCCCCATCCAGTTTTTTTGCCTTTAGACCATCCGGGTGGTGTCGATGTGGATTCCTGTTTGGAATAGGATTGATTCGATTTTTGAGGCTTTCCCTTTTCCCCTTTTTTTGCGAATGAGTCGCTAGCCAAAAACAGAATGCACAAAACTACAGCTAAGATTGTTATAGCAGAACGTCTCTTCATAACATTTCCCCTTCAATCACCCGCATGAACCCTTGCTGCCCTTTTGGCTCTTTCCTGCACCAAAACCGGGCGATGGAGCGGCTGCATCCAGCTTCTTATTGCACTCTGCGGGCTTATCTTTGAATCCCATACATATTGTTTCCAATATCGCCTGTGGGCTCCTGTCCGCCCTGACTGATACATCATTGACTACGAGTGTCGGAGAACCCTGGACTCCATATTTTTTGGCGAGACCAGCGTCGACCCCAAATGGCGGGAAACGTCCCTTCCATTTTTCCTTGTTCTCAAAATCTTTGGAGATGTTAAATTTCGCATCTGACTTTTTGATACAGGCAGAGAGTTTTGCACTGTCAACACCGGCAGCTTTCGTACACTTATCACCCTCGGTGCCATCCTGCAAAAAGCATTTGAGATATTTTTTGTATTTACCCATGTCATCCTGTTGGATGCAATATTGCTTCAATTGCTCATCAACCTCTTTCTTACCGTGCATCGCATAATCGACAAACCGGATATTTATATTCGCCTTGTCTCCGATCAAATCCCATACAGGAAGCAGCCCTTTTTCGATCTGTGTGCCGAAGGGACAATGGGACATCACAAAGACATCAACATCAGGCTTCTCCCTCTTCTCCATGCAGGCCATATCGCTTTTGCATGTCGGATCAGCGCAATCGACAAGATTATCGCCATTGTCATCTTCACTATTGTTACAGATTTCAGCGTTCGGATCAAAGTTGGCAGGGGTTTTCAGGGAATAATAATCTTTCCCAATTACCGCAAAGCGTTTCAGTGATTCAAATTCTGGTTTCTGGTCTATATCCTTCGATATCAGAATCGCAGGCAGCCCTTTCAACTTCTCCTCCTTATAAAGGCTCTTCCCTTTTGAATCGCTATAATCGACAACTTTAACTATGTATTCCGGAAAACGGGCTTTCAGAGAGGGTTCAAACTGCGCTGGATTACATTCCTCGCAGCGCTTATCCGTAATGATGATAATTTCACCCTTCCCCATCGTGCTCAACAATTTGGTAACACCAATCGTCGCGGCAGAAGATGCGACAGCAACTAGTAAGATGATCAAAACAAGCCAACTCTTTTTCATAAATCCCTCCTTCATTTGATTTTGAGGTTGCGAGTTTAGACTATTTTAATTCAGTCGTCCATCGACTTTTTTGTTTTTGTTTTATTAAAAAAAGGGGCGGGTGTGAAACCCGCCCTTGTATAACCATTATGTCCTATGTCAATCATATCTTCTTATGATAACGATTGAACTCAGAGCCAGCAACAACATTCCTACGGTAGCCAATACAGAGCTTTTAATCTCAGTATTATGAGTCAGTGCGCAGCTTCCAAATCCTCCGCCTCCATTAGCGTTAAATTCAGCGGTGCTGCTAACTAAGATCTCAGTCGAATCCTGTGACTTCCATACTCGCTAATCGCGGTGGCTTTCACCTTATAGCATACGGTGCCGAGCGACTTTAGGGTAGCGAGTTTCGCTTCCCTTATCCATGTCTGCCTCGCCTCATATGTCGTCTGAGCATTTTGCCCCATCGAGAGCTTCATTCCCAGAGTTTCGTTCGGGAGCGCCACATCATAGCTGAGCGATGCAGGCTTCGCAGCTTCAGAATAATCGATCGATGCGGGCTTAGTAAGATCAAAATTCAAAGGAGCACTGTCAACTAAGGAGATGCCGAACGACTGAGCCGCTTTACCCACGCTCTTCATCCCGGGAATACCTTCTCCATATATTTCTGTTATCTCATAGAAGATGGCCGCCTTATCCTCTCCCGTCTGGGCTGTGCATTCAAGGATCGCATCTTCGCCTGAGGGAGCAAAAGATCAACTACAAGCAGTTTCTTTATTTTCGTAAGAAGATGCACAGCAAAGATAGAGAGAGATTTTTGACAATTGGAATTTATTTGGAATTTGGAATTTCCTAGCAATTCTCACAGTTCTTGTGAGAAATGCGGGCTAGTTATTCCTTCCTTGGCTTTAGTTTGACTATGACTGGATTGAATTCGTTGATCGTGAGATTTAAGTTTAATTGAGTCGGATCATAGCCATCCTTCTCTAGCAGGATCTTGTAATTTCCGAGCGCCAGCTCATGCAGTATCACCGGAGTGACCTGACCGACATCGTTCCCGTTGACTGTGACTTTCGCCCCTGTAGGTTCGGAATAGACATATAACACCGATTGCAACGGAGAGAGCTGTTGGAACAATACATTTGCCTCCCTCCTCAAACTTTCGTCCTTCACCTTCAACAGCACTTCGACTAGCAGGGTAAGGGCCTTAACCTTCTCCCCCATAGAGGCATAACAATCGACAAGACCGATCTGGGCTGCGAATTTCTGTTCGGGATCGCTCTGAAGCGGTTGAAAATATCCTATCGCCCTCTCATTGTTCTTGAGTTGCAAATAACTCTTTCCAAGATAGAGATTAGCGAATGCAGTCTCGGAGTCAGTAGGGGCGCTGGAAAGCACCTCCGCCAGCTCATCGATCGCCGTCTGATATACACCTCGCCTGAAGGCGGCCTTGGCATTGTTGAGATGTGCGCCGGCAAGAGATGTCTGCATAGCGACTTCAATCTCAAATGGTGTGTTGATATCTACATCCAGCACTTCGGAGTGTTCAAAAAATCCATCCTTCCTCAGCGTCAGATTGTGGCGACCTAACGGGAAGGCACCTTCATATGGTGTAATCCCGACCTTCTTTCCATCGACGAACACATCCGTGGCCTCCGGCTCTGTACGAACTGTGACGGGAAAGTTCTGCAGATCCTCTTCCTTCACCCCGATAGTAAAAGAGGGACTCTCTTTAGCAATCACAAAATTTCTCTGATAGATGATCCCCTCAACAATTGTAGGAGAGCTCTCGCTCATCTTCTTCGACCGTCTCAACTCGAGCGAATATGTGCCGTACGGCAGATAGGCCGGCTTGGCCAACACGACATCCTCGAGCTTTGAGGCCTTCTCCTTGAACTTCTGATATTCGAAACTACCTTTCAGATAGAGCTCGACATCGCGCGGAAGATCCATCACTTTAAGCACGCCGATCGGCGCCTTGAAGAGAATGGGAATCACCTGCTGATTCTCAGCGATCTGAAATGTAGTGGGGAGATCATAAGTTTCACCTATCGACGGCATATAAAAACTGGCCGATGCTGAATAGTTCTTACCCGGAGATAATTCAAGATTAGCCCTGAGCGGAGTTGTTCCCAACTCCTTACCTTCAAAAATTATCTTTGCCGGAAGAGGATTTGAAACGAAGTCAAGAAATACAGGTCTTGCAGCTGCCTCTGCCCCCTGAGCGGGTGGCATCCCGGTAGGCTGCTCCAGCTCTGGTAACGATTCAGTCGGTTCTTTTTGTTGGGGCTTCACTACATCCTGAGGAGAGACCGGTTTAACAACGGGAAGCGCTGCAACCTCCCCGCCTGTCTTATTTTCAATCTGAGGGACTTCCTCACCCTCCGGATGCAAAAAATATCGCCAGCCGAGATATATCGAAGCGGCACCGACACAGGCGATCAACAATATCACCAGATATTTAAAAAGCGGGCCGATATTAAATCTCGAAGCCTCTTTTACAGCAGGGGGAATTTCACCTTTAGATGATTCTTCAACATCTTTGAGCTTGTTTGCTTCAGTCTGAGTCGGGATATCCGTCGCGTGAGATGCGACCTCAGCTATGATCGTCCTATCGCCAAGCACGAATTCTGCAGGAACTTTTAGTTCCTCTTCAGAAGGGGTCTCCTGCGTGATGAGCCTCAACAAATAGATGCCAATCTTGACGAGATCCTTGTGACCGATCACAACCTTTTCCGTAATCTTTCCATTATTGACGATGGTTCCGTTTTTGCTCCCCAGGTCCTCAATCGCCCAGCTGGGGCCTTCGAGAACGAGCCTCGCATGTTGCCTCGACGCGCTCTGATCAGGGAATTGAATATCCGCGGCCGCCCCGCGTCCAAGCACGAGTTCATTGCCACGCAGTGGAAATCTTCTGCCAACCCTCGGTCCGTCAACGATGACGAGATAGGGGGGCTGAACTGAAGTTCCCCTCTGACGAACAGTCTGTCCATCTTCGGAGACCAACACAGTGCGATCATCTAAATCTTTATCATACATCATAATTTTTACCTTTTATCATAATAGTGAGCATCAGTCTATAGGGGAAAAAAGGCGCATGTAGCATGTAGAAAAGCTGCTCAACCAGGTTTTCTACATGATACATGCTTTTTTGGCTTTATTCCCCGACACCCATATGTTATCAGCTGATCCAGAAACGGGGAAAGAATGTCGAATACACCATTGAAAATTGCGATTCGAGCCTTGGATCTTCTTGATGGAAAAAGGGATAATAAATATTTTCAGACGCCTCTCATAAAAAAAAATATCACGGGAGCATGTCTTTCAGGCAATTCCTCGATGAAAAATTTTGTCGGGAAAAAAATTGATATCGATTGCAAAAAGACAGCTTTAAAACTTCTCAAGCTCTCAAAGATCTTTAAAAAATTGCCGGCCGCCCGGTTTATTGCAAAACACCCGAATTCAGAAAAGCAGAAAACGGCGGCTTATCAAAAAGAATTGAGATCCCTTGGCGCTGATGATTTTTTCGGTTTCCACGTTGTACATCACATGATCGAAGGAATGCTGCTTGGCATCTATGATACAAAGGGCTCCTTCAATACAATTTTCTCAAAAATTCCATTTTTAAGCGTATCAAACATAGTGCAGGGATTGGGATACAGAAACTTTAGAGCTGCCAACGCAAAAAGGGCAAGCCATATATTCAATAAACTCGCCCGTAGATACTCCTTCGATAGCACTCCATTCTTAAATAAACTTTAGATCAATTCTTTTTTTTCGGAACTAATCGGGATAGGAGCAAGGAGCATCAGTGATGACACCCCTTGCAACCCCCCGTTGCACGTAGCGTGCGGGTTTCCCGCACTACGCGCTACAAGCAGACGTTGCCCCACGAAGCTGTTTTGATGTAAACAACTTTCCT
>JBDRGF010000155.1:0-16448 GCA_043818055.1 Pseudomonadota bacterium
TTCTCCAGGATGGATGTAGTCGCGTATTTCTTTTTTAAATAATCAAAGACAGCGCTTCTGTTCATGGTGATCAGCGCAACCAGATATTTTCTGCCGTCGCCATAGATAAAAGCCTGTTCTATAAACCTGTTTCTGGTGAGCATCACTTCGAGATATGAAGGCACGATATTTTTTCCTGCGGCTGTCACGAAAACATCCTTCTTTCTTCCCTCGATCTTCAGAAAGCCATTCCACATAAACGAACCGAGATCGCCTGTATGATACCAGCCCTCATCATCAAAGCTGTCGCGTTTGAATTTTCCGTCATTCCAATATCCCGAAAAGACCATTGGTCCTTTGATCAATATCTCATGATCCGGGGCGATTTTAATTTCGGCACCCTCTACTGGTTTTCCAACGCTACCAAGATGAAAATCGTCGGGGCGGTTCACACTTACAGCTGCGAATGTTTCGGTGAGACCATATCCCTCGAATACAGGCAGTCCAACGATATGGAAAAATTCGGCAATCTCAGGATCAAGAGTTGCGCCACCGCATATTATCGCCTCGAGATTTCCTCCCAGACGTGACCTCAGTTTTTTGAAAAGTAGATTCTGCGCCAATAGATTTTCGAGATAAATTCTCGCGCCGGAGCGGCTCCCGCCCCTCAATAGTTCAAAATGTTCTCTTCCTATCTTTAACGAAAAATCTATCAGTTTTTGAATGATGATATGCTGAGAGGCCCTCCATTCAAAGACCCTCTCATATATCTTCTCGAGCATTCTCGGAACGACGCAGGAAAAATGTGGCTGCAATACCAGATAATCGGAGGCCAGCTGGTCGATGCCGCGATTAAAAGCCAGGCGACATCCTTGTGAGAGCTGATAGAATTCAAGAAGTCTCCCCAGCACATGCGATAAGGGAATGCATAACAGGCCGGTCTTTTCGGCGCTAAAATTATAGACCGACTTCACCGCATCGATCTCGGATGATATGTTCCTGTGAGTCAGCACGACTCCACGAGGCTCTCCCGTGGTGCCGCTCGTGTAAACTATAGTCGCAATATCTTCCGGGAAAATTTCGGGAAGTGAAGTTTTCTCTTCACATAGAAGTTTTTCGTAAAATAACGCGTTATCTGATTTTCCCTCTTTGAACATGACAACGCGATGATTCGACGAAATTCTCCTCAAAATTTTATCATCCTCCGCAAAGATGAGCTTGGCGCCTGAATCCCTGATGATAGACTCTATGTTCGCATTGGAGAGATGTGGATA
Source organism: Pseudomonadota bacterium (assembly GCA_043818055.1). GTDB lineage: Bacteria > UBA10199 > UBA10199 > 2-02-FULL-44-16 > JBDRGF01 > JBDRGF01. The sequence goes on from JBDRGF010000155.1 coordinate 1,254, forward strand.
GACAGGAACCGTGACGCACCCTATGGAAAGAATCGCAAGATCGGCCACTACCCAATGATGGGAATTGGGAGCAACGATACAAACTCTATCCCCTTTCTTCAATCCTTGCCTGGTCAAACCATAGGAAAGAGCTTTGACCTTATCTGCCACCTGTTGCCAGCTTGAGGTAATCCATTTTCCTTCACTCCAGTACTTCCAGCATGGAGCGTCAGCAAGATGAGATGCATTTTTAAAAAATTGCTCAGTAATCGATCTCATATGTCAATCTATAGCGCAAAATACCCCGACTAGCAACTCAACTTGAGGATTATTTTCGGCGTCAAAGATGACAGATATCGCACCAAAATCTGTGCGAGGCCACTCCTTATTCCTGAAGTTCCTACTCATATACCAGCTGGCAACGCGCCTTATCCTCTCCTGTTTCTTACGGTCTATTCTCTCAAGGGGATCAAATTTATTGGTATATGAACTCTTCACTTCAAAAAAGATGATGGTTTTGTCCTTTTTGGCTATGATATCGATCTCACCCAGCGGAGTTGTATAATTTCGCTCCAATAGCGCATATCCACCCTTCCTGAGATAGGACGAGGCTATCTCCTCTGAATAAGCGCCCGACTCCCTGGAAGATTTTAGTTGCGCCTCACCTTTAGTTGTGTTACGGGCTTTTGTTCCAAACCATGATTTCAGGAGGTTTTTTATGTCTCGCAAATGTTCCATATGTGATAAAACAAGGCGAATGGGAAAAAAAGTCTCTCATTCTAACAACAGGTCTCCCAAGGTCTCTAATGCGAATCTGCAATCTGTTAGAACCAATAAGGGGAAAAAGCTTGTTTGCACAAGATGCATCAGAAGTGGCAAAGTAATAAAACATGTTGCTACCCGTGCGTCTGTCTCCTGACTGATATAATTCCCTTCAGACTCTCTAAAGCATGGGTGATCTTGCGCAAGTGAGATACATCCTTCACCTCAACTTCGAACTTTCCGTTAGCAGTTCCGTCATCATTCGCATGTACTTCTGCAGATGTGATGTTTCCTTCAGCATCAGATATTGCTTCACTCATAAGGGCCAGCTGTCCTGACTTATTGACGGTGACTACTATGAGGGTAGCTGTTGTGACACGCCCCTCATCGACATCCCATTCCACATCTATCTTTCTGGCTGGGTCCATGCCGATCACGCGCGCGCAATCAAAACGATGCACCGTAACACCCTTGCCTCTTGTGACAAAACCTACAATCGCATCCCCCGGAATTGGCTGACAGCATTTGGCAAAGGAAATCTGCACATCGGTGAGACCGCCCACTCTGACTAATCCCTTGGGGCGCCTAAATTTACTGACGATGCGCTGTAATACCGATTCCTTCTTCTCTTTAATTTCCTCTTCATCGAAACCAAGCAGGCCGATGATCTTCTTTGTCGAAAGCTTTCCGTATGCTATAGCTGTAAAAACACCCTCTTCGGAATGATATCCGCTCTTCTTTACAAAATCCCGAAAGATCTCGTTCTTCGCAATCTCTTTATACGTCATCTTGAACTTACTTAATGATTTTTCCAGGAGCTCCTTACCCACTGTCGCACTCTGATCGACTTCGAGCTTTCTAAGATGCTGTCTGATCTTGGTCTTCGCCCTGCTCGTCTTGACAAAGCTCATCCAGTCCTTGTGAGGCGTGCCATGTTTCTGCGTTATCACTTCAACTGTATCTCCGCTTCTAAGCTGATATCTCAGAGGAACTATTTTTCCATTCACCTTCGCACCGACACAGGTGTTCCCGACATCAGTATGAATCGAATAAGCAAAATCAAGAGGTGTGCTACCGCGGGGAAGCTCTTTCAAAAGTCCCTTGGGGGTAAAGACGTAAACATCGTCGGCAAAGAGATCGAGCTTGATCGTATCCATGAACTCCGCAGGATCGGAGAGTTCCTTCTGCCATTCGAGGAGGCGGCGCAGCCATTTGAACTTCAACTCATCCTTATCTTCAATCTGCCCACCATCCTTGTACTTCCAGTGCGCGGCGATTCCATGCTCGGCGATCACATGCATCTCATGTGTTCTTATCTGAAATTCGATCCTCTCACCATGGAGGCCTATTACAGTCGTGTGAAGCGACTGATAGTTATTGGCCTTGGACATCGCTATGTAATCTTTGAATCTGCCGGGAACCGGGCGCCACAGCGCATGGATGATACCGAGGGCTTCATAACACTTCGGAATATCATCTACTATGAGCCTGAAGGCCACTATGTCGTGAACTTCATCGAAGGGAATATTCTGCGCCTGCATCTTTCGCCAGACGCTGTAATAATGTTTAAGCCTGCCGTAGAACTTAAATTCAACATTGTGAGATTTCATCTCCTCTTCGACTATTTTGTGTATCTCCTTTATATATTTCTCGCGAGTGGCTTTGCGCTTCTGACAACCCTCATCTATCTTCTGGTAAATGGTCGGCTTTAGATGTTTGAATGAGAGATCCTCGAGCTCGATCTTCATCTCCTGAATTCCAAGCCGGTTGGCGATTGGGGCATAGATATCGCGCGTCTCTCTTGCTGTCGCTATCCTACTCCGCTCGGACATGTACTCAAGCGTCCTCATGTTGTGTAATCTGTCTGCGAGCTTCACGAGGATGACCCTGATATCCTGGGACATCGCCATGATCATCTTCCGAAAATTCTCGGCCTGTTCTTCCTCTCTCGAGCTGAAATGTATCTTCGAGAGCTTGGTCACGCCATCGACGAGAAGTTTGACCTCTGTGCCGAAAAGCTGTTCGACCTCCTCGAGGGTCGCGACCGTATCCTCGACTGTATCATGCAAAAGAGCAGTGACGATCGAAGGCACATCGAGCTGCATGCGTGCCAGAATTGCCGCTACTTCCAGCGGGTGGATCAGATAGGGTTCACCCGATCGACGCGTCTGTCCCTGATGGACCTTGGCCGAAAAAACGTAGGCCTTCTTGATCTCATCGAGATCGGCTTTTTTGTTGTAGCTGGAGACTATGTCGAGTATTTCACTAAGCCTTATCATCTTTTATGTGTCCAGTTTTCATCTATGATTGCGATGACCTTAGCCACAGCATTTTCAACTTCATCATTGATGACTTTATAATCGTATCTGTCCTGAAATTCCAGCTCATCTTTAGCACTCTTTAATCTGATTTCCACATCCTTTTTTGAATCGGTATTTCTATCCAATAACCGTCTTTTCAACTCCTCAAAACTTGGAGGCAAAAGAAATATCAAAACGGTCTCAGGATACTTCTCCCTGATAGCAAGACCGCCCTGTATATCAACATCTAGTATTAGAGCATCTCCACAAGCCAGGGCAGAATCGATCTGATTCCGTGGCGTTCCTTTATATTGACCATAGACGAGAGCCCATTCGGCAAAACCGTCATCATCTATCATCTTTTTGAATTGATCGACACTCACGAAGTAATAATCTTTTCCATCAACCTCGCCTTTGCGGGGTTCACGCGTCGTGTATGAAATTGAAACTTTGATATCCTGTCGCTCACGCAACAACTGAGATACAACCGTAGATTTTCCGGAACCGGATGGGGCTGAGATGACAAAAAGTTTACCTTTGTTCATATCCTATTCCAGGTTTTGAACTTGTTCTCTTAAGCGTTCAAGCTCCGATTTTGACTCGACAACAAGGTGTGAAATCAGAGCTTCACATGCCTTTGAACCGATAGTATTTAATTCTCTGTTCATCTCCTGAAGCAGAAAGTCGAGTTTCCTTCCGACAGGTTCTTTTAAATTGATTAGGGATGTGTACTGGGAAATGTGGCTCATGAGCCTCTCCAGCTCCTCAGTTATATCCTGTCTGGAGAATTCCTCACAACGATCGGATTCCCCAGCCAACTTCGCATTGGCTGCCTTTTTGTATAATATCTTCTGTTTAGACATGCTCGTTTTTCTAATTTTCCTAACCGCTGCTGACAATGTTTTCAAATGTTTTTTCTGCTCTTTTATTATATATCGTCCCTCTTTCAGGCGCATGCCATCTACGCTCAACAGGGTTTGATCGACAAGCTTTTTGATCTGAGGAAGCATGGGTGCGAGAGAACCGGAGTTGTCCTCCTTTATTATAAAATCGTCGTAATTGGCCTTCTCCAGAGGATCGTCGAGCGGAGGAAGATCCAGTTCTTTCCGAAATTTTTTAATCGCTTTTATGTAACGCTGGGCGAGGTCTTTATTCACCGTAAGATCTGGATCTCCAAATACCGGCCTTAGCTCGCGAACAAAAACATCTACCCTGCCACGAAAAACCCTCTCCCTGATCCATCCTCTCAGATGGGACTCAAGAGGGCTGAGTGAATTTGAAAGTTTAATATTTACATCGCAATACCGATGATTGAGGGTTTTTACTTCAACGGATATTCTACCCTTACCGACTACACCACTGCATGATCCATAACCTGTCATAGAACGCATATTAATTTCCCTCTCTCATTAGTTTAGTCTCTCCAATTTCAATCACATCACCTATTTCCAGTATCTTCGATTCAACCTCTTTGCCGTTCACAAAAGTCCCGTTTCTGCTGACAAGATCGAGCACACCCACTGTTTCTCCATCATAGAATATCATAACATGAAGGCGCGAAACGTTAAGATCAGTCAAGACAACATCTGACGCCCTTCGAAAACTTCCAAACTCTTTCTCCTTAGGATCTCTATCCTCACCCTTTTTCATCTTCCTGAACTGTTGCGATATGTAATTGGTGATCAGCCTTTTAGTATTGTCGTCGATGGAGAGTGCGAAATCGACGGAGAAAACGCTCGTCTTTTCAGGATCGGAAGATGATCTGCCCATTCCCCTGCATATTCCTGCCTCGACTGAAAAGGTGAGTCCTTTGTCCGGTCCCTCTATTACTCTAAAAAGAGAGGGTGTTGCCAAAACGCCAACACCCTCTGATGATACATTTCCAAGATCCAAAGCCTCGTCCATAGTCATTATCGGAACGTTATCCCTGATTGGGAATTTCAACTGACAGCTAGCACACATCAGGCTTCGATCTTCATCAACCAATTGTATAGCTCGCTTACATTTTGGACAGACTAAAGCTTCAAAGAGCCTCTTCGCCAGAGCCATTTACTTCTTTCCCTTTTTTGAATTGAAATCCTTGATCACGCGATCAGTCAGATCACTCCCAGCCGGGGCATAAAGAACTACGTCACGAGAAGTTTCCAGTATCATAGTATAGTTATCCTGGCCGCCAATCCCCTGAACCAAAGCACGTAATCTTTCGACGATCCCTTGAGTCAATTCCATCTCCTTCTTAGCAACATCCTGCTGGAATTGTCCCATCTGCTGCTGAACCTCCATGAACTTACGCCTGAATTCCTCTTCCTTCTCCTTCAAAGCATCGGGAGAGAGCACCAGCCTCTTCTTCTCAAGTTCGGTTTTCATATCCTTGAGTTCCTGTTCATAAGCAGCGAGTTTTTGCTTTTTTACATTTACTTCTACCTCTAACGCTTTTTTGGCCTTTTTTCCCTCTTCCACTTCATTCAGGGCACGATTGATGTCGACATAGCCAAACTTCATGTCGGAGCAACAATTGCCAGAGGCCTTCGTCGCCGCCTGAGCATTTGAAACTGAGTAGCCGACCAAGAACATCATGACCACTAACACAGACACTTTAAAAATCTTCATATCTTCCTCCCTGCCATCTAGGCATAAAATTATATTTAGAACCCTATATAGTTGATTTCCTATATTATATTTGAAAGAGCATAACAAGCATTTTTGTTTAAAATAAGCTTCCCATGCCGAAGTTGAATATTACGCTCTTGTCGCTGGGTCCTTTGATAATCGGAATACCCCATTCGAAACGAAGAGGTCCCATAGGTGAATGCCATCTCAAACCGAAACCATAATCGGCCTTTAGGTTTGTGATGGAGATGTTCTGATTCTCGGCAAAGGCGTTTCCAGCATCGAAGAAGGCTACAAGTGCGACTCCGCCTTTCGGAAATACGAGATATTCAAATTCGGTCACAAATAGTATCTGTTTATCTCCACCGTAGGTAACATCTTTCTCACCGGAGAAAGGCGTAGCTGGAAGCCTGATCCTCGGTCCGACCGTGTTCCAGTCGTAACCTCTCATGGAGTTCACACCTCCAAGAAAATAGCGCTCGTAGAGTGGAACGGGATCGTTGTTCAAACTCTTGACGTATCCTGACCTTCCATATTGCTTGAATATCAAACTCTTATAGACCGGATAATAGAACTGTCCCAGGACATCAAGCCGATAGAAATCGTTGTTGCCACCCAATTTGCTGCCTGAGACTTCGTTTGTTACCTGACCGTAGAACCCTTTTGTCGGCATTATCCTGTTGTCACGCCTGTCGTACTGGATATCGAAATTGATTGCGGAGGTGAAGCCCTTCTCCTTCTGTTTCAATCTCTGCGGAATGAATGGGCTTAAGTCGCTCACCTTCACATGCTCAGCAGTATATCCCAACAGGGCTGTCCAGTACTCAAATATCTTATGACCAAATGTCACACTACCGCCATATGCTTCGCGCTTGTAGTCAGGATAGTGATATGCGGTACGGTATGCGGAGCCGCCCAGTATCCACTCGGAATCGAGGAAGTAGTTATCCTGAAGGCTTAAAAAGAAATTCTGTCGTTTCTTTGAAATTTCACCTGAGATCGAGCCGCTTATTCCAAATCCGAAGAAATTCTGTTTCGACACCGATGCGCTGAATATGAAGCTTTCAACCGACGAAAATGCCGCGCTGATATTGAAGGATCCTGTCGGCCTTTCAGTAACAGTAACATCGAGGTTGACAGTATCATCACTTGTGCCTCTGGGAGTTGCAAAATTGATATCAGAAAAATATCCCAAAGCGTTGAGCTTTTCGCGGCTCTTTCTCAAACCCTTCAGGCTGTATCTGTCATCTTCATAGACTTTAAGTTCACGACGAATCACTTTATCCCTCGTCGTAGTGTTTCCTTTAATATTTATCTTTTCAATTGTGATGCGGTCACCCTTCTCTATCACATATGTTACATCGACAGTGAGTTTTTCATCATCCGGCGTCTGGTGCGGAATGATGTTTGCGAACGCATATCCCTGATCTCCATAGAGCTCGCCTAAATCCTGCAAATCGATGTCGATGTTCATCCTGTTGTAAACATCACCCTCTTTAGATTTCAAAAGCGATTTCAGTTGATCCTTCGTGGTCAGGACATCCCCTTCGATATTTATTTTGCCAAAATTATATTTCTTTCCTTCATGGATATCGAATGTGAGGAAGATGTATCTCTTATCCTTTGAAATATATGTCCTCGGAGGAGAGACGCGCGCTCTATAGTAACCGCTATTAAGATAGAAATACGTCAGCATCCCCACATCCACCTTGATCTTATCTTCATCAAAAGAACCCGACTTGGTTAAAAATGAGAAAAAGCCCTTTTTCTTCGTCTTGATCTGATCGCGGAGTTTGTCGTCACTGAAGACATGGTTTCCAAGAAACATCACCCGCCTTACAAAGGCCTTGAGATTTTCACGGATGCTGAAGACGAGCTTCGCTTCACCCGATTCGTTGTTGCCGATGTAATAACTTACCTCGACAAGATAGTAACCCTTCTTGATATACGCCTTTTTGATATTATCTATAGCTGTGGCCAGCTCCTTTGAGTTCAAAGGTTGATAGAGTGTGATATTGACATCCTCTTCGAGCTTATCATCTTTGATCTTTCTGTTTCCTTCGAAATCGACTTCGGAGATCAGCGGCTTTTCAGTAAATGAATATATCACCTTCACGCCGCCCGCAACCTGAGTGCTCTCAATTCGAATATCCAAAAACTGACCCAGGGCATAGAGTGCCTTCATATCCTCACGAACGATTGTAGAGTTTAGCAAGAAACCTGTGCGCGTTTTTATGGTAGCGCTGATCGTCTCTGTCGGCACCCTCTGATTGCCGGTGATTTCAATCTTCTTGACCATCGGCGAAAGAGCATGAGCCGATTGCGGCAAGATCAGAAAGAAGAGTGCGAACACAAAAAAGAAGAAACACGATAATGTTTTTTTATTATAAGAACTATTATTCATGTATTTTGTCCCCATATCCCTCCCCTTTATAAGGGGAGGTTAGGAGGGGTAAGTAACATCTACCTCCCCCACCCCCTCCTTATGAAGGAGGGGAGTAAAGCTATTACATATCAAGCCTTTTATTTCTCAAATAGTAGAGCTTCGGCAAGCTCTTGAGCAACTCCTGGTTATGACTGACTATCACAAGGGCTGTCTTGTGCTCCTCATTCAGCCGTCTTAAATATTTTAATATCTGATTCCCCATCTCCTCGTCGAGATTTCCGGTCGGTTCATCTGCCAGAATCATCTCTGGCCTCATGACCGCGGCCCTGGCTATCGCAACCCTCTGCTGTTCACCGCCTGAAAGGGTCATCGGAAAGTGTTTCACTCTATCTTTCAATCCGACATCGCTCAAAGCTTCAAGCGCCCTCGATCCTGCCTCTGATCTCTTCATTCCACTGATCAGACATGGCATCATCACATTTTCAAGCGCACTAAATTCCTTCATAAGATGATAGAACTGAAAAACAAAGCCAACTTTTTTATTTCTGAATTCTGATAGTTTATCATCCTTAAGCTTACTAAGATCCGTCCCGTCACAGGTGACGTTACCGTTCGTCGCGCTGTCAAGTCCACCCAAAATATGCAACAGTGTCGATTTTCCACTCCCAGAGACACCACATATACCAACAATTTCAGCATCAGAGAGTTCAAAATCAAGACCCGATAACACCTCAACAGGTAGAGTTGAGTCGTAATATGTCTTACTGACCTTTCTTGCAATCAATTTCATCAGATTTAAACCTCTTTTTTTAAGTTACAAAACAAACCCCTGGATTCCCGCATGTGAGACCGTTGCCAAATTACAATTATAATTTGTAGGGGCAGGTTTTAAACCTGCCCTTGTTCTTTTTTGGGCGGGTTTGAAACCCACCCCTACAAAATCCCAATATACAATTGGAACTTCTGCGGGAATAACAAAAGCCTAAATATCCTCATTTTTCCTGCAGCGCCTTGCATACATCTATTCTTCCCTCCTGTTTAGCCGCTGCCCACGAGGTCACAAAACATACCAACAGAGAGAAGAAGGATACTAATAAAATTATCATTGGGGATATGCTGATAGGCAGCTTATCCAAGAAATAAATTTCTTCATCGAGATGAAAGGGAATCAATCGCTTCATAACGAACGCGATCAAAACACTTAAAGCTGCACCCAAAGATGTACCGAGAATCCCCACCTTAACACCGCTGAACAAAAACAGATGCCTCACCATATCAGATGGCATACCCAAACTTTTAAAAAGAGCTATGTCGTAACGACGATGAAGAATCATCAACATGGTGAGAGCAATTATATTGAACGCGGCTACCACTACCAGAAGTCCCATGATAATAGCAAAAACTTTTTTTTCCATGCCTATGGCTTCGAAGAGTTCCGAATTTACCTCTTCCCAGGTAAGTGCCCTGTATTCATTATCTGTCGAGCGTTCGAAGTCGAAAGCGATCGCTTTTGCCTTGTCGGGATCATCGAGCATCACCTCGAGGCCGGTCACATCCCCCTTCGAAATGTCGAAAAGTTTTCTTAAGGCATCCATATCCATCAACACAAACTGTGAATCAAAATCGTACAACCCGGTTTCAAAAACACCATCCACATCTATGCTGATCGTTTTTTCTTCGCCCTTCTTCGTAGGAAAGATAAATTTGATCGTCGATGGGCTCCCAAGTTTTTTGAAGAGCGGCCGCCCTACCATCACGCCAACTTTCAACTGAGAACCGTTATTCGTTTCGAACTTCACAGGCCTCTCTTTGCGCCATTCATCGAGATCGACTCCCTTAAGTATGGTGCCCACAATTTCACCACCTGCAATCGCGAGCCCCTCACGATAGATAAATGGCGACACACCGACGACACCTTTTTTCCTTTGTGAGAGCATTTTTTTCACAATGTCGTTATTGCCAAAGGCCCGATCGATCAGTGGAGCGAGTTTCATATATAATGATAGCAGAACTCTGTTGTGATTTTGAAACGCTTTATCCTCGTCATCGTATCTGTATCTATTGATGATTTGCTCAATTTCGCCCTGATTGAAATAGCTCCCCGATCCGAATATCGCAATGTGAGCGTTGAAACCGAGAAGCGCCCTCTTGTATTCCTTCTCGAAGCCGGATGAAATACACATGGAGAGTGTGAGCGTTGTGATAGCTAAAACTATCCCGATGACTGTCAGTATTTTAACAGCCCTGATCGAGCTCGGCGTGAACTTTCGCGTCGTGAATCTCGAAGATATGTATGAAGAGATACCCATCACTCATACCTCAACACTTCTGCTGCTGCCCTTTTACCAACAAGTTGTGTGGGCCAATACGATGAGACAAAAGCTATAAGAACTCCTACTAAACCCAGCATCAACGATGTCTGAATTGAAAAATCGACCGGCAGATAATCCAGGTAGTAAGTAGATGGCAGACTGATCGGCCAACGTTTAAGCAATGTGCAGATGACAAACGCGGAACAAAGGCCGATCGAACTCCCGATCACGCCGATGATTAGTCCCTGATACAAAAAGATCCTCCTTACCAGATCTTTCTTAAATCCGAGCACCTGCATGAGCGCCACATCTTTTTGTCGGGAAGCGGACATCATCAACACGATTCCCATTATGGAGAAGGATGAGATCAATATCACCATGATGAGCACCGCCGTCATAGCGTATCTCTCGAGCTTCAATGCTGAGAATAATTTATTATTTCTCTCCTGCCACGTCGAAATTTCAAAACCGGAGAGTTTCTCTGTCAGATGTTTTTTTACCTTAAGCGCGTCATTGATGTCGCCTAGCTCAATCAGATATCCCCTTCTCACCTGTTCGCCGAGCAGGCTCACGGCATCCTTCATCGGCAAAAAGATGTACTGGTTGTCGTATTGATAGACGCCAGTGCGAAAAAGTCCTGCTACAGCGTATTTTTTCTTATTCGGTATTAGCTCGCCCGTCGGGCTGAGCTTGGCTAGTGGCGCTATCAGCTCAAAGCTATCCTGAAAATCGGGATGCAAAAGCAAATTTTGGCTGATATCCTTACCTATATACGCCCCTGAAAAATTTTGTTCTTCCTTAGGTGAATAAAACCAGATCCTCTTTCCCTCGCTGAATTTTTCGAGATCGATCCCCCTCACCTTCACACCCTGAGCCATCACATCTTCATTTAAATTGGCCTTGATGATAACCTCGCCCTCGACGAAGGGCAAAATCAATTTTGGTGAAAATGGAGCGACGAGCTTATCGACCTCTTCAGATGGGATGGGAGTTTTATCACCGGCTGAGGTCTCGATGATGATATGAGAATCGAACCCCAGCAATCTTCTGATAAGCTCCTGATTAAAACCGCGCATGACTGACAGAACTGTAATGAGAACCGCCACGCCGATTGCAACTCCGGCGATCGCGTTCAAAGTCAGAAGAGGCACGAATCGCACCCTTCTTCGTTTGAGAAAATACCTATTTGCGATCCAAATTGATAAGGACATAAAAGCGTGAAGCGTCCACCCGTGAAGCGTGAAACGTAAAAACATTTTTTTGCGCTTCACGCTTCACGAACGACGCTTCACGTTTTTTCATCCTTGAGTTCTTAATTGTGGGAAGAGAATTACATCGCGAATAGATGCGGAATTTGTTAGTAACATCACCAGGCGATCAATCCCCACTCCCTCACCTGCGGCAGGCGGCATGCCATATTCGAGCGCCCTGATATAATCGGAATCGAAATGCATCGCCTCGTCATCACCCTTATTGAGCGCTTCCACCTGCTTTTTAAAACGATCCGCCTGATCATCGGGGTCGTTGAGTTCTGAAAAGGCATTTGCCATCTCACGACCGTAGATGAAGAGCTCGAACCTGTCGGTCACCGAAGGATCCTCCTCGTTTCGACGCGATAGAGGTGAAACTTCAACCGGGTATTGAGTGATAAAAGTCGGCTGAATCAGTTTCGGCTCCACAAGTATCTCAAATATTTCAGTCAAAATCGCGGCTAGCCCCTCCTTCTCGCTCTTGAGCTTATCTCCAAGACCCTTGGCAAATTTAAGAGCCTCATCCCTCGATTCCAGAACTTTTTTATCGACCCCGCCTATTTCAACCAGGGAGTCCTTCAACGTGTATCGTTTGAATGGAGAGCCGAAATCGATCTCGGTCCCCTGATAATCAAATTTCTCCGCTCCCAGCACTTTTTTCGCAACGGTCGAAAACATCTCTTCGGTAAACTTCATCAGATCTTCGTACGTGGCATAACTCATGTAGAATTCCATCATCGTGAACTCAGGGTTGTGCTGGATCGAAATCCCCTCATTTCTGAAGTTACGATTGATCTCGAAGACCCGCTCCAACCCACCGACGACCAGGCGTTTGAGATATAGCTCAGGAGCCACGCGCATGTAGAGATCCATATGAAGGGTATTGTGATGTGTGACGAATGGCTTGGCCGTAGCTCCTCCCGGAATGGGATGCATCATCGGCGTTTCGACCTCCAAAAAGTCCTTTTCCAACATGAAATTTCGGATCTCCCTGATTATCAACGATCGCTTTACGAAGGTCTCCTTGACTGCGTCATTGACGATCAGATCGACATATCTCTGCCTGTATCTGGTCTCGACATCTGTCAGACCGTGCCACTTTTCAGGTAGCGGTCTTAGAGACTTTGTCGTCAAAAGGATCTTGGCTGCATTGAGGGTCAATTCATCGGTCTTCGTCCTAAAAAGGTTCCCTTCTGCGTACACAAAATCACCTACATCGAGTTTCTTGTAGAGCTCAAACTGTTCATCTCCAAGTCGTTGTTTTTGAATAAATATTTGAACTTTACCGGTATAATCCTTCACCTGAAGAAATGCGGCTTTTCCAAACGAGCGGATCGCCATGATCCTGCCTGAGACTGAAAATGTTTTATCAAGCGTTTCGAGCTTTTCCTTGTCCCATGACTCATATTCTTTCAGAATTTCAGCAGCATTATTTTTAGGAGAGATGCCATTTGGAAACGGATTGATCCCCTGAGATTTTAACGCCTCAACCTTCTCACGCCTGGCCTGAATATATTGATTTTCACTCTCGCTCATCTTTCCTCCGAAAATTATAAATGATTATAAATTTCGCTAGGTTTTATATCAGGGGTATTTGAAGTCAAGGGGAATAACTCTCTCCTTTGGACACAAGTCTGGGATATTGTAAAAAAAACTCCTCTGGCACAGTTGTTTTTTTGGGATGCAAAGAAATACTATCTCTTTGCAACTGCTCTTACAATTTTTGTCTTGGTTTTGACATCGATAGAGAGAGGATGATTGTAAATCCTAAACGGTGCTAGGCTAAACTGTATGCGTGTAATGTTTAAATTTCTCTTTGCAGTAACCTCTGTTCTGACTAAAAAATGAAATGTAACAGGTCTATGTCGAAGGCCAGGCTCATTCAGATTGGCAAAGGGCAATACGCATAATTTGTGTAATCTGGCCGCGTTGTTTTTTATGATAGGGTGTGAGTTCATCCTTCGAAATCCTCTATGAAAAACTAATTTGGTCTTCAGTTGATGTTTTACATGTCTTCCCACGCGTCTTATTTTTATTCTAATATATACATATCCAACCCAATGCATTCCTAATACGATGTGTTTGGCTAAGTGTGTCTTGACATGAAGTGCCATTCGTCTGGATAAACAACTCTTCATATTTCTCTCAAGCGCAACAATGTAACTTATGCATGCTGATGTGGTACAAATTTTACTGGGATTGAAAGATCTCTTTGAAAATCCGCTCAGTCTTTGTCTTTCCTCTTGTTCGTATTCTCTTCTTGTTTTAAACAGCTTTAATTTAAAACCTCTCAGTTTGAAGAAGTTTTCTCTCTTCTCTTTCAAATGATCCTGGAAGAGTTTTTCTCCATCAATTCTAAACGTTATCTTTAGTTTTAGTCGATTCAAATCATTTATTGTGGGAAATAGATTGATTAGGCGCGAGAGCCTTCTTGGCTTCATTCTCTTCATCCGAGGACGCGCTATCTTTGCCCGTTTTTTCTCTTTAACGGGCGAAGAATGGGGGTAGTCTGGAATAGGACAAGGCTTTTTTTTAACTCTACTCTTACTGCATTTACAATATCGAAAAAATGATGAGAGAAAATTCTTTAGGTGGGTCAAGGAGTGAAAGTTCTGGAGCCTAATTTCATTAGGGGTGAGTCTCGCGAGTGATTCCTGAACCCTAGCTCTCTGAAATTCTTGCTTGGAGATGCAACTATCCGATCCTGCAATCCTTCTCAAGCGCTTGAGATTTAATTCAACTCTCTGATCGTGTTCTTTATAACCGCATTTTAAGGATTTTAATATGAAGGGAATACAGGTTTTTTTCAACTTTACCACTAACGCCTCCTACTTATATTATCGGACGCAATTGGGAAAAGTTGTGTGTTATTTATACCACAATCCGACACTTTAAAAAAAGATGAAGGGTTTTCGTTATTTGGAGGCTGATTTTTTTCGAAAAAAACAGGTTTTTTTCCTCCAAATTCCTTTTTCGTGTTTTTTCTTCCTCTGTCAGCCGGATGTTACTCAAAAACCGGCTGATATCACTCTCTCAGAAAACACCCGCCCGTTGAGTGTTTCCATCTCCTTCTTTGAGTTCTGTTTTTTTCCTCTTTTTCTTTCATCTATTGTTTACTACGGCACTACCAATGCGAAGATCTTCTCCCGTGCTTCCTTATGTATCCAGAATGATGGATGACCACGACTCAGTTTTAATATCACACTTCTTGCCGTCTTCACTACCTTTCCCGCTATACACAAAAGCTTAAACCTGCCTCATGCCTTACGGCCATACTCCTCGCGAAGTACAGCTGCCTTCTCAATCATCTCTTATGATCGAGCCCCGTGCCTATCAAGCTCCGGTTTTGGCTTCTCTGATCGTAAGATTAGACCAGGGATGGTCTCTTTAACCTTATAACCATCGGGAATTCTTGCCCTTTTCCCTCCTTTCTCCTATGTTAAAAGAAATGTGCCCCTTAATCCGACAGCGAAAAAAGAGAGAAGCGAGTAAGAGCATGAAAGATATGAGAAAGCACAAGTAAGGGTGATGAAAAGGATTCACCGGATGGGTGAAAGATTAGGGGAGTTTAAGGACTTCACCAGAAATTGTTCAGG